>JBHELE010000059.1:0-6599 GCA_046263235.1 Actinomycetota bacterium | reverse complement strand
TCGAGCTCCAGCTGAACGCGGTGAACCTCGCCCTGGTCGCGTTCTCCCGCCAGCACGGCAACCTGACGGGCCAGGTCCTGGCGTTCTTCTCGATGGTGGTCGCCGCGGCCGAGGTGGTCGTGGGCCTGGCCATCATCGTGTCGCTGTATCGCAAGCGGCAGAGCGCGAACGTGGACGACGCCAGCCTGCTGAGGGGCTGATCGGTGCTCGCCGCATCCACGGCCGCGCCCGGATCGACGATCCTGACGCCCCTCATCCCGCTGCTGCCCCTGATCGGCGCCGTCACGCTCCTCCTCACCGGGAAGCGCTGGCGGGGACGGTCCGGCGGATGGATGGCATCGGGGCTGGTGGGCGCGTCGTTCGTCGTCGCGCTGGTCGTGCTGTTCGATCTCCTTGGCCTGGACGCCGAGTCGCGTCTCGGGGTGACGTCCGTGTGGGACTGGGTCAGCGTCGGGCGATTCCACGTCGACGTGGCCTTTCGGGCGGACCCCCTGTCGACGGTGATGGCGTTGACCGTCACGGGTGTCGGGGCGCTGATCCACGTGTACTCGATCGACTACATGGAGGGCGACCCTCGGTTCAACCGCTTCTTCGGCTACATGAACCTCTTCGTCTTCTTCATGCTGGTGCTGGTCCTGGCGGACAACTTCCTCCTTCTCTACCTGGGATGGGAGGGCGTCGGGCTGTGCTCCTACTTGCTGATCGGGTTCTGGTTCGAACGAAGGACCGCGGCCGACGCCGCGAAGAAGGCCTTCATCACCACCCGCATCGGTGACGCCGCGTTCTTCGTCGGGCTCGTGTTCATGTGGGTCCACTTCCGCTCGCTCGACTTCGACGTGGTGTTCCGGGGCGCCGAAGGGTTGGCCAACGGGACGGCCACGGTCATGGCGCTCCTGCTCTTCGCGGGGGCGGTGGGCAAGTCCGCCCAGGCCCCGCTGCACGTGTGGCTGCCCGACGCCATGGAGGGCCCCACTCCGGTGTCGGCCTTGATCCACGCCGCAACGATGGTCACGGCCGGTGTGTACCTGGTGGTGCGGGCACATGCCATCTTCGAGGCGTCGAGCGTGGCGCCGACGATCGTCGCGGTCGTCGGCGTGGTCACCGCGATCTACGCCGGCCTGTCCGCGATCGGTCAGGACGACATCAAGCGCATGCTGGCGTACTCAACGATCAGTCAGATCGGCTTCATGATGTTCGGCGCCGGGATGGGCGCGTACGCCGCGGCGATCTTCCTGCTCGTGGCCCATGCGTTCTTCAAGGCGGTGCTCTTCCTCGACGCGGGCGCCATCATGCACGGCCTCCACGACGAGACCGACATGATGCGCATGGGCGGGCTGCGCAAGGCGATGCCGGTGACCGCGTACACGTGGTTCATCGGGTGGCTGGCCATGGCCGGACTCCCGCCCCTGTCCGGGTTCTTCGCCAAGGATCAGGTCATCGCGGCCGCAAGCAACTCGGGCCGGACCGGGCTGTGGATCGCCGCGTTGTTCGGTGCGCTGCTCACCGCGCTCTACGAGAGCCGGGCGACGTTCATGACGTTTTTCGGAGAGCCGCGGCACGAAGGACGTCCGCACGATCCTCCCTCCCGGATGCGCGTGGCCCTGATCGCGCTGGCGGCCGGCGCGGTCGTGGCCGGCGTCCTCGGTCTGTCGGCCACGACCGGCGTGCTCCCGAAGTTCCTGTCGCCCGTCCTCGGCGCCACCGAGCACGCCGAGGGCGCGCTCGCGGAATGGCTCCTGACGGTCATCTCCGTGGGGATCGGGCTGGCCGGCATCGGCCTGGCCTATGGCATCTATCTCTCGGGACGGATCGATTGGATCGCCCTTCGGGCGAGGCTCGGCCGGACGAAGACCACGCTCCAACGAGGTTTCTTCGTCAACGACTTCTACTCCGGCGCCATCGTGGCTCCGGCGAAGGCGTTCTCGGCGTTCGCGGCGTACGTGGTCGACGCCCGGGTCGTGGACGGTGCGGTGAACGGCCTGGGCAGGCTGTTCCGCCGGGCCGCGTCGGCCGGCCGGCGCGTGCAGACCGGGCTCGTCAGGAACTACGCCCTCGGCGTCCTGCTCGGTGCGGTGGCGTTGCTCTGGTATCTCGCGGTGAGGTTCTAGATGGACGTCCCGTGGCTCTCCGTCGTCACGTTCGTTCCCCTGGCGGGCGCGATCCTCGTGGCGCTGGTCCCGTCGAAAGCGGCGAACCTCATTCGGTTGTCGGCCCTCCTCGTGACGGTGGCGACGTTCGGCCTCTCCCTCGGGATGCTCGGCGCGTACGAGGGAGGATCGGGAGGGTTCGAGCTGGTGGAGCGGGCGGGGTGGATCGGACCCCTCAACGTCCAGTACATCCTGGGCGTCGACGGCATCAGCCTCTGGATGGTCGTCATGACGACCTTCCTGATGCCGCTGGCGATGCTGGCGTCCTGGCGGATCGAACCTCAGGTCAAGGCGTACATGGTCAGCTTCCTCGTCCTGGAGACGGCCATGGTGGGGACCTTCCTGGCCCTCGACCTGCTTCTGTTCTTCCTGTTCTTCGAGGCGCTGCTGTTCCCGATGTACTTCATCATCGGGGGCTGGGGCTACGAGCGCCGCGTGTACGCGGCCATCAAGTTCTTCCTGTACACGATGGCCGGCTCCGCGTTTCTGCTGGCGGCCATCCTGTTCCTGTACTTCCAGGCCGGGTCGCAGCTCGGGCAGACCACGTTCGACTTCGAACAGCTGCAACAGATGCAGCTTCCGGTGGCCACGGCGCGGTGGCTCTTCCTGGGATTCTTCATCGCGTTCGCCGTGAAGGTGCCGCTGTTCCCTCTGCACACGTGGTTGCCGGACGCACACACCGAAGCCCCCACCGCCGGGTCCGTGATCCTGGCCGCTGTCCTGTTGAAGGTCGGCGCGTACGGGTTGATCCGGTTCAACCTGGTGCTTTTTCCGGAGGCGTCGGCCTATTTCCGCCTCTTCGTGATCGTGCTTGCCATCATCGGGATCGTCTACGGGGCGGCCGTGGCCCTGATCCAGACCGACCTCAAGCGGCTGGTGGCGTACTCCAGCGTCTCGCACTTGGGATTCGTGGTGCTGGGGATCTTCGCGTTCACCACCGAGGGCATGTCCGGTGGCGTCCTGCAGATGGTGAACCACGGTCTCTCCACCGGAGCGCTCTTCCTGCTGGTCGGGATGCTGTACGAACGCATCCACACCCGGGACCTGGGCAAGATGGGCGGCCTGTCGAACGCCGTTCCCGTCCTGGCCGGCGTGTTCCTGTTCGTGGCGCTGTCATCGGTCGGCCTGCCCGGGCTCAACGGGTTCGTCGGCGAGTTCCTGATCTTGCTCGGCGCCTTCGCCGCGAACAAGGCGTACGCGGTCATCGCCGTGAGCGGGGTGGTGCTGGCCGCCGTGTACCTCCTGTGGGCCTACCAGCGAGCGATGCACGGCGAGTTGCGCAACGAGGAACACCGCTCCCTGCTCGACCTCGATGTGCGGGAGAAGGTGGTTCTCGCCCCGATCCTCGCCGCCATCGTGTTGATCGGTGTGTTCCCGAACCTGTTGCTGAACGAGATCGAACCGTCGGTCGGCCGAATGGCTCGATGCGTGGCGATCGTCAACGACGACGGGATCTCGCCGCGCCCGAGCACGTGCGGAGCGCTCGAGGAGACCGACGCCGGAACCGCCGTCGCCTCGACCGGGGGACGTTGACATGCTCTCGACCCTCGCTCAGGCGCAGCAGCCGGCGCTGCCGCACGTTCCGCTCGATTTCTGGCCGATCGCCCCGGAGCTCGTTCTCGTGGGGATGGGTCTGCTCCTCATGCTTGGCGACGCCCTTCGGCCCGGGTACAACCACGCCAGCCATGCCTCGGGGTCGCTGGCCGCGCTGGCCGGTGCGGCCGCGTTCTCCGTCTACCTGTGGTCGTACGACGGGGCCGCCACCGTCCTCGGAGGCATGGTGGCGAACGACCGCTTCGCCGTGTTCTTTCGCCTGGTGATCCTGGGAGCCGCGGCGATCGCGGTACTGCTCTCCTATCACTACCTGGAGCGGGCCGGCGAGAGCCGCGGCGAGTACTACCCGCTCCTGCTGTTCGCCACGGCGGGGATGACGCTCATCACGGCGGCCGCCGATCTGATCATGGTCTTCCTCGCGCTGGAGATCCTGTCGCTGTCGCTGTACTTGATGACCGGTTTCTCGTTCCGCAGGTTGGCGTCCGCCGAGGCCTCGATGAAGTACTTCTTGCTGGGGGCGTTCTCGTCGGCGTTCTTCCTCTACGGCGTGGCCCTCGCGTACGGGGCGACGGGGACCACGAACCTGAACCAGATCGCCGGGGCGCTGGGCGGAGAGGCCGGCACCGCGCTGGCCCTGGGGGCGGCGGGCCTCCTGGCCGTGGGCTTCTCGTTCAAGATCGCGGCCGTCCCGTTCCACATGTGGACGCCGGACGCCTACCAGGGCGCGCCAACATGCGTGACGGCGTTCATGGCGGCGGGCACGAAGGTCGCCGCCTTCGCCGCGTTCTTCCGCGTCTTCGACGTCGCGCTCTCCCCGCTGGTGTGGGACTGGAAGCCGTTCATCTGGGCGCTGGCCGCGGTGACGATGGTCGTCGGAAGCATCCTGGCCATCGCTCAGGCGGACATCAAGCGAATGCTGGCGTATTCCTCGATCGGTCACGCCGGGTTCATCCTGGTCGGGCTGACCGCGGCGAACCGGCAGGGAATCGAGGGAGGGATGTTCTACCTCGCGGTGTACGCCGTGATGGTCCTGGCCGGATTCGGCGTGGTCATGCTGGTGTCGGGCCGGGGGGAGGGCGCGACGGATCTGAACGCCTACGCCGGCCTGGGCCGGACGAATCCGTTCGCCGCCGCGGTGATGACGGTGGCGATGCTCTCGCTGGCCGGTCTCCCCGGGACGGGGGGGTTCATCGCGAAGGTGTCGGTATTCGGGGCGGCCATGCAGGACGGGCACTGGGCGCTGGTCCTGATCGCCGTGGTGACCTCGGTCGTGGCGGCCTTCTACTACCTCAGGGTGATCGTCCTCATGTACATGCGCGAACCCGCCGTCGATATCGGCGCCCCTGCGATCGACCGGGGTCCGCTGGGAACGATCGCCGTGGGCATCCCGGCGGCGCTGGTCGTGGTGTTCGGTTTCTTCCCCTCCATCCTGTTCGACGCCCTGCGCTCGGCCTCGGTGATCCGCTTTTGACACGTAGCATCGGTACCGCCACGAACGAGGAGACCATGTGACCAGGGCGAAGGCGAGAGGGCTGGAGGCTCCCGACCCGATGTTGGAACGAGAGATCCGGGGCCGTCTGGACATGGTCGAGACGACGCTGGAGAAGGTCGTTCGGTCCGACACGGAGTTCGTGACCGAGGCCGCCTCGTACCTGGTCAGGGCGGGCGGAAAGCGGTTCCGTCCGTTGTTGGTCCTGCTGGCCGGGTGCTTCGGCGACGGGGCCGACCCCCGGCTGATCCAGGGAGCGACGGCCATCGAGCTCACGCACGTGGCCACCCTGTACCACGACGACGTGATCGACGAGGCCGACCGCCGACACGGCGTTCCGTCCGTGAACGCCCAGTGGGGCAACAACGTGGCAATCCTCACCGGCGACTTCCTGTTCGCCAAGGCCTCGGAGATCTCTTCCGACCTCGGGACCGACGTCACCCGTTTGCTCGCCCGGACGATCGCCATCCTGTGCGACGGCGTCATCCGGGAGGTCGAATCCTGGGGCCGGCCCCAATCCGAGACCGAGTACATGGAGATGATCCGTCGGAAGACGGCGACGCTGATCGCCACGTCGTGCCGCCTCGGTGGGATCCTCTCCGATGCCCCCGCCGACGTCGTGGAGACGCTGGACGACTTCGGGATGACCCTCGGAATGGGCTTTCAGCTTTCCGACGACATCATGGACGTCATCTCGGGCGAGGAGGTCCTCCACAAGCAACCGGGGCAGGACATGAAGCTGGGGGTGTACACCTTGCCCGTCCTGTACGCGCTGGAGGACGGCGCCCGGGGACGCGAGCTCGCGTCGCTGCTGGAGGAAGGACCTCCCGAAGGCGACCGGCTGGCCCGAGCGTTGGATCTGGTCCGGCGGGACGGATCGCTGTCCAGGGCGCGCGAGGCCGTCACCAGGGAGGCCCGCCGGGCCAAGGACCTGGCCGAGCGTCTTCCGGACTCGTCCGCGAGGGAGGCCCTGCTGCACATCACGGAGTTCATCGCCGAGCGGTGCGGTGCCGAGGCGTGACCCGATTCGCCTGGGGGCCGCCCTTCTCCGATAGAATCCGGTCCGGCTTGAGAAACGCTTCACAAGCTCGCTGGTCGAGGGGAAGGCGTTGGAGAGCTACCACCAGTCCTACGGCATCGTCGTCGCCCTGCTGATCGCTGGCCTCGGCCTGGTCGGCGTGGCCTTCGCAGCGGCTCGAATCATTGCACCGCGCCGCCAGCTGCCCGAGAAGCTGACCACCTATGAGTGCGGGATCGACCCCGTCGGCGAGGGGTGGTCTCAGTCCCAGATCCGCTACTACATCTACGCGTTCCTGTTCGTGATCTTCGACGTCGAAAGCGTGTTCCTGTTCCCGTGGGCGGCCATCTTCGAGCGGCTCGGATACCAGGCGGTGGTCGAGATGGCCGTG
>JBHELE010000058.1:0-7099 GCA_046263235.1 Actinomycetota bacterium | reverse complement strand
ATGTCGTACCGGTACGGCGAGATCAGATCCCCCCACATCGCGTTCGAGGAGCCCCTATTGGTCCAGGACCGGCATTTCGTCTCCTCCGTCATGAGCCGGGAGCGACCGGATACGGACGGCGAGAACGGGCTGGCCGTCGTCCAGGTGCTCGAGGCCGCCGAACTCTCGTTGCGACTCGGTCACCAGGTCGACCTCGACGAGGCGTTTGGACGGCCCGCCACGGCGCTGACGGTGGCCTGATGACCATGACGTTCCCGGAGGGGACGACCGTCGTTCCGCTGACCGACCTGGGGGCCATGACGGCGGACGTCGCCGAGGAGCTCGGCGTGGCATGGAAGCAGGTCCTCATGGACTCGTCGTTCATCGGTGGCGAGGCCGTGGAACGTTTCGAAACCGAATGGGCTGCCTACTGCGGGACGCGGTATGCCGTCGGCGTGGCGAATGGAACCGACGCCCTCGAGCTGACGCTCCGGGCCCTGGGGATCGGGGCCGGGGACGAGGTGATCGTGCCGGCCAACACGTTCGTGGCCACCGCCGAGGCGGTGGTGCTCGCCGGGGCCTCACCTCGGTTCGTCGACGTCGACCCGGATACGCTCCTGGTATCGGCCGACGCCATCGCCAACGCCGTCACTTCCCGAACGGCCGCGGTCATCGTGGTTCATCTGTACGGGAACATGCCGGATCTCGAGGCGATCGGAGCCGTCACCGACGCGCACGGGCTCGTACTGCTCGAGGACGCGGCCCAGGCCCACGGCTCGAGGTGGCGCGGGCGGCCCGCCGGGTCACTCGGGATGGCCGGATCCTTCAGCTTCTATCCGAGCAAGACGCTCGGGGCCTTCGGGGACGCGGGTGCGGTGGTGACGAACGACGATCGGCTGGCGGCGAGGATCAGGTCGATCGCGAATCATGGCCGGACGCCGGACGCCGGATACGTGCACACCGCCCTCGGCAGGAACAGTCGGCTGGATGGGATCCAGGCGGCCGTCCTCTCCACGAAGCTGGCCGTCCTTGATCGGTGGAACGAGTCCCGCCGCCGGGTGGTGTCGCGGTACCGCGATCTGCTTCCGGACGGCCTGTCCATCGTGCTCGGCCACGGCGACAGCGAACCGGTTCATCACCAGGCCGTCGTGCGGGTCACCGCCCGCGACCGCGTCCGGACCGCCTTGGCCGCGCAGGATATCGAGACGGGTATCCATTACCCCTTCCCCTGTCACCTCCAGCGACCGTTCAGGCCGTACGGCTCCGGGCCTCTCCCGGTGGTGGAAGAGGCCGCCGGGCAGATCCTTTCGCTTCCGCTCTTTCCTCACATCACCGACCATCAGCTCCGCCGGGTCTGCGACGCCCTGGCGGACGTCGGCGCCCAGGGCGTATCGGGCCGAAACGGCGGGATGCAGACGGAGCCAGCCGGCAATGCGTGAGGCCGGCCGGCGGAACGTCGGCATCCAAGCGGACGACGGCGTTCTCCTGGGGTATCCACAGTCGCGGGGCGTCGCCGCACCGCTCGTCCTCGGTCCGGGCGCGCGACTTCGAGCGGGGACCATCGTCTATGGAGGTTCGGCGATCGGACGGCGCCTGGAGACCGGTCACAACGTCGTGATCAGAGAGGAGACCTCGATCGGTGACGACGTCTCGATCTGGGCCAACTCGGTCGTGGACTACGGCGTGGTCATCGGCAACCGCGTGAAGATCCACAGCAACTGCTACGTGGCGCAGTTCAGCCAAATCGACGACGACGCGTTCCTGGCTCCCGGTGTGGTCCTGGCCAACGACCTGTATCCGGGACAGGCGGCCTCCGCTCGGGCGATGCAGGGACCGCACATCGAAGCGGGAGCCCAAATCGGGGCCAACGCCACCATCCTTCCCTACGTGACGGTGGGCGCGGGAGCGCTGGTCGGCGCGGGCGCCGTGGTGACGCGAGACGTTCCTTCGGGGACGGTGGCCTACGGCTGCCCGGCGGTGCCAGCGGGCCTGGTCGCCAACCTGGAGGTCGAGCGGCGGCTCGGCGTGCGGCACTCGCAGTCCCGACCGCAATCTCCCGTCGGACACGCGGGGTAGGCGTGGACCTCCCACAGGACCTCGATCGGGTCGGGCGAGACCGCCCGCTCAACGTCGGGACCGCCATCGGCCGAGCGCTGGTGGCCCTGGTTGGTGAGCCGGGCCGCCCCGGGTGGATCTCCGAGGCGATGAAACGCGGGCTCGATATGGTCGTCGCGGCGATAGGGATCGTCGCGCTGTCGCCGCTCATGCTTGTCATCGCCGCGGCGGTGCGACTGGGGAGCCCCGGTCCGGCGCTGTTCCACCAGGTTCGAGTGGGTCGGCACCACTCACCCTTCGTCATGCTGAAGTTCCGAACGATGTATCGAGATACCGACGACGCCGCCCACCGGGCGTACGTCACGAAGCTCCTGGCCACCGGGGAAGCGCCGCACGGTGGACAGGCCGGGATCTACAAGCTGGTTCGCGACCCGCGAATCACGCCGGTCGGTGCCTTCCTCCGGCGGACCAGCCTGGACGAGCTTCCCCAGCTGTTCAACGTCCTCGTCGGACAGATGTCCCTGGTCGGGCCGCGGCCGGTTCTCCCGTGGGAGGTCGATCTGCTCAGACCGGAGCACCTCATCCGGTTCTCCGTCAAGCCCGGGATCACCGGCCTCTGGCAGGTCAGCGGTCGAAGCTCGCTTCCCATGTCACAGGCCCTGGAGCTCGACACCGAGTACGTCCGTCGACGGACGCTGGGCGGGGACCTGTTCATCGTGGCGAAGACGATCCCCGCCGTCCTCACGGGCAGAGGGGCGGCGTGACCGCGGCCGGTCCCGTCTCCCCAGCGGCGCTGTGACGGGTCGTTTCCGGAGGAGACCGCTGGCCATCGTCGGCCTGGATGGGGGGACTTTCCGGGTCCTCGAACCCATGGTCCAGGCAGGAGTGATGCCGACGCTCGACGGCATGGTCCGCCGCGGCCTCTCGGCAGTCCTTCGGTCGACCGTCCCGGCGTATACGCCCCCGGGCTGGGCGTCCATGACGACCGGCGTGAACCCTGGGAAGCACAACACGTTCGGCTTCCTGGCCAACACGCCACAGGAGCCCGCCCGACTCGCCCATTCGGGGCATGTGGCCGCCCCCGCGATGTGGGAATACCTCAACCGCGGCGGCCTCAGGGTCGGCGTCTTCAACGTCCCCATGTCGTACCCGCCGGTCAAGGTCGATGGGTTCATGGTGGCCGGTGGGATCGCGGCCGGATGGCAGGATCCCGAGCTCCCCGGGTTCGCGTCGGAACCGGCCATCGCCGACCTCATCAACCGAGTCACCGACGGGCACTACCCTCTCGACACCCAGGTTTCGTACGAGCTGGATTGGCGGTCCGTCCGGGTCGCCGAGCGCGTCGAACGGGTCCAGCGAATTCGGCGGCGAGCCCTCGGTGCGGTCCTCGACGCCGTCGACGTGAACGTGCTCTATGCGGTGTTCGAGGGGGTCGACCGGCTTCAGCACCTTCACTACCAGTACCTGGTTCCGTGGTCGGACTGGTACGACCGACCCGAGGCCGCCGAGGCCAGAGAGCGAGCGCGATCGTATTTCGCGGAGCTCGATGCCGCCCTCGCTGACATCGTCGCCTGGGCCGGGGACGACGGGCACGTGATCCTGGTGTCCGACCACGGGGGCGGGCCGTGGGAAAAGACCCTGAACGTGAACCTCCTGCTGGACGAATGGGGGTATCTGGCCGTCCCGGCCCTGGCCAAGGCGGGACGGCTCCGGGCGGTGGCAGGACCGGGCGTCCGGCTTGGTCGGCGGCTGCTCCCCCGCAGCGTGGTGAACCGCGTCAAGGCCAGGATCGGTCGCGCGGTGGCGTGGGAGCGAACCAAGGCGTTCGCGGCGCAGGTGGCGGAACAAGGCATTCATGTGAACCAGGCCGGCGACCTTCCCAAGGGGATCCTCAGCGAGGCGGAGGCGGCCGGGGTCGAGCGCGAGCTCACCGACCGGCTTTCGTCCTACGTCGACCCCGACGACGGCCGACCGGTGGTGGACCGGATCATCCGGCGCGGTGACGCGTTGTCCGGACCGTTCGTGAGCCGCGCGCCGCACCTGTTCCCGTTCTGTCGAGACCAGAGATACGAGATCAGCGACACGCTGGTCGCGGCCGGTCCCCTGACTGATCATCGGGACCGGCCGTGGGGGTGCCACCATTCCGATGGCATCCTCATCGCGTCGGGCCCGGGCGTGTCGTCCGGCTGGTACGAGCGGGGGTTCGACATCGTCGACGTGCTGCCCACGGCTCTTCACCTGCTGGGTGAGGCCATCCCGACGTCGCTGGACGGTCGCCTGCGGGTTGACGCCCTGCAAGGGGAGCCGGCGGGGCGGGAGGCGCGACGCGAAGACGTCAGCCTCGCGCCCGCCGGGACCGGGTACCCATTCTCGGAACAGCAGGAACGCGAGATCGAGGAGTCGCTTCGAGCGCTGGGGTACGTGGAGTGACCACGACGGCCCGCCCCCGCCGACCGCCGGACGCCCAGGATCTGCTGGTCGCCGGGGCCGCCGACCGAATGGTCCGGCATTCTCTCGCCGGTTCGGTCTGGACAGCCATGAGCCGAATGACCGGCCTCGCTCGCAGCATGGTGGTTGCGGCCGTCCTCGGCGCCACCTATCTCGGTAACACGTACCAGGCGATCAACGCCCTTCCCAACCTCGTCTATTACCAACTCCTGGCCGGGTCACTGTTCGCCTCCCTGCTGGTTCCTCCGCTCGTCCCCTACGCGGATGCTGGTGACCGTCAGGGGGCTCGGCGGCTCGTAGGAGGATTCCTCGGCGTGCTGGTCGCCGGCGGCCTGGTGCTGTCGGCCGTCGTTCTGGTGGCCGGTCGGCCACTCCTGGAACTGCTGGCGCTGGCCGCGAGCAACCCCACGATCGCCGCCGCGCAAGTCCGCGTTGGGTGGTTTCTGCTGCTGATGTTCGTGCCACAGATCCTGCTGTACGTCGTGGCGGGCACCGGCGCGGCGGTCATGAACGCGCATGGACGATTCGCTCTCGCCGCCGGGGCCCCCACCGTGGAGAGCGTGGGGATCATCGCCGTTATGGCAGCCGCGGCGGTGCTGTTCGGCACGGGGACGGCGATCGACGCGCTTCCCATGCCCCAGCTCGTGTTGCTCGGCGTCGGGACGACGGCCTCCGTCGCGCTCCACGCGGCGTTCGAGTGGCTCGGGGCGAGGTCGGCCGGCGTGACGATGGTTCCCCGGAGGGGCTGGCGAGACCCAGAGGTGCAGCGGGTGGTCCGGCGCGTCTTGCCCACGCTCGGATACACAGCCCTCGCCGCCGTGCAGATCCTCGCGATCCTGGTGCTGGCGAACCGGGTCTCGGGCGGACTCGTCGCCTTCCAGCTCGCCCTCAGCTTCTTCTACCTGCCGAGCGCCATCGTCACGTGGCCGATCGCCCGTGCGCTCCTCCCGCGGCTCGCCCGACGGCACCATGCCGCAGATGACGCCGGCTTTTCCTCGGAGCTCACCCGGGGCCTCGCCCTGGCGTCATTCGTGACGGTCCCGATCGCGGTGGCGTACGCCGCCCTCGCGCAGCCCATCGCCCGGGCCGTCGCCTTCGGCGAGCTCGGAACGCCGACCGGCGAGCGCATGGTCGCGTGGTCCCTCGCGGCGCTGTCGGTCGCCGTGGTCGGCGAGAGCTGGTTCGTCCTCGGAACGTACGCCCACTTCGCCCGCAACGATCCGCGGTCGGCGTTCATGTCCATGGCCGTCCGGGTCTCCGTGTCCGTGGCTCTGATGGTGCTGGCGTGGCCGATCCGCGGCCCCGGCGTGCTCGTCGTGCTGGGGACCGCGTTCTCGGCGGGAAGTGTCGCCGGTACCCTTCACATGTGGGCCCGGCTTCAACGCACGGTGCGCGTCTCGCACGCCTCGACCGTGCGGTCGGTCGGCCGAACCGTCGCCGCGGCCGCGCTCATGATCGGGCCGGCCTTCCTGACCGCGCGAGCCCTCGGCGCGCTTCCCCGCACGCAGCTCTCTGAGGTGATCACCGTGGCGGCAGCCGCAGTCGTGGGGATCGCCGTCTTCGTCGGGGCGCACGCGCTCTTGCACGGGCCCGAGCTCGGCTGGCTGCGGGGCGCCGTCGCGCGCGGAACCGGACGTTCGAGGACATAGGTTGGCAACGGCGGTAACGGCGCCGCGCGGAAGACGGCTTCGTCGGCCCAGGCCGCCGGGATCGACTCGGGCCCTCGGAGGCCACCGCCGCATCGTGGTGGGCGCTGTGGTCGCGGCGGGCACGGTCGGCGCCGCCATCCCTCTGGCCGGCCCGTTCCGCGTGGCGATCGGCCTCGGAGCGGCGGTCGTCGTCGCGGCCGTTGCCCTGCATCCCCCGCTCGGCGCGTACGCGCTGATCGGCATCACGCCACTCGTGGCGGGGATCGACCGGGACACGGTACTCCCCGTCCTTCGCCCCAACGAGGCGCTGGCGATGTTGGTTGGGTTCGGCCTTCTGGTCCGCGCCGCCGTGCGTTTCCCCTCCGGGGGCCTTCCCCACATTCGGGTCGGTCCGGTCGATCGCAGCATCGTCCTGCTGGCGGCGGCGGCGTCGATCCTGCCCCTCGCCTGGATGCTGGTTCGCGGCCAGGACATCGTGGCCGACGATCTGTTGTACGCCCTGATGATCTGGAAGTACTACGGGGTGTACCTGATCGTCCGGGCGAGCATCAGGACCGTCCGAGAGGTGAAAGTCTGCCTCGGGATCGCCCTGGTGTCGGCGACCATCGTGTCGGTCCTGGCGGTCCTCGACTCGCTGCACGTGCTGGGGGTCACGCGCCTGCTGGCGCCGTACTACACGCCCTACGGAAACGCGGCGGCCCTCCACGACAACCGGGGAGGGGCGACCCTCTCCCTTCCGGTGGCCGTGGCGGACCTACTCACGTTCAACCTCGCCGTGGTGATCGGGCTGTTGGTCCGGCACTCCTTCCACCGCGGCCTGCTGTGGTTCTGCGGGGGGCTGTTCGTCCTCGGCGCGCTGTCGTCCGGCGAGTTTTCGGCGCTGATCGCGCTGGTGGTGGGGACCCTCACGGCGGCCGTCGTCACCCGGAGGGTCCGTCCGGTCGTGGCGCTCGTCCCCGCCGTCGCCG
>JBHELE010000057.1:0-2737 GCA_046263235.1 Actinomycetota bacterium | reverse complement strand
CGATCACCGACCTCGTGGTGGTGGCACAGCGTGAGCCCACCGTGGACGAGGTGAACGAGGCCTTCCAGAAGGCGGCTGCGGACCGGCTCAACGGCATCCTGGACTACACCGACGAGCCGCTGGTCTCCACGGACATCGTCGCCCACCCGGCCTCGGTCATCATCGACGGGCGCAGCACGCTGGTGATCGGCAACCTCGTGAAGACGTTCGGCTGGTACGACAACGAGTGGGGCTTCTCCAACCGGCTGGCCGAGCTGGTGGCGTTGGTGGGGGAGCGGCTCTAGTTCACGGATCCGGGCGGCTGAAGCCCAGGTCCACAGGTCGGAGGGAGCGTCAATGGGAGCCGGGGAAGGGTCCGGGCTGCTCGAGGGGATCGCCCAGCTGGACGAACTGGACGCGTCCGGCCGGCGCGTCCTGGTCCGGGCCGATCTCAACGTGCCGTTGAGCGACGAGGGGGAGATCACCGACGAGCTGCGCCTGCAGGCGGTCATGCCGACGATCCGCCACCTGATCGACGCCGGTGCACAGATCACCCTCTGCGCTCACCTCGGCCGCCCCGGTGGGGAGCCCGACCCGGCCCTCTCGCTCCGCCCCGTCGCGGGCCGGCTCGAGGAGATGCTCGGCCAAAAGGTCTACTTCTCCGGCGATGAGGCGGTCACAGGAGAACAGGCCCGTGAAGTCACGGGCGCATTGGCCCCGGGGGAGGTCGCCCTGCTGGAGAACCTACGTTTCCACCCGGGGGAGCGGGACAACGACGAGCAGTTCGTGACCGAGCTGGCCTGGTTCGGCGACGCCTACGTCAACGATGCCTTCGGGGCCTGCCACCGGGCGCACGCCTCGGTCGTGGGTGTGGCGCAGGAGCTACCCGCCTACGCCGGCCGGCTGCTGGTGCGAGAGCTGGAGATGCTCGGCCGACTGCTGGAAGACCCGCCACGGCCGTACGTCGCGGTGATCGGAGGTTCGAAGGTCTCCGACAAGCTCGGGGTCCTGCGCAATCTGCTCGAACGCGTCGACGCGCTCGCGGTCGGGGGTGCGATGTGCTTCACCTTCCTGCGGGCCGAAGGCCACGCCACCGGTGAATCTCGGGTCGAGGAGGACCAGATCGACACGGTCGGCGAGCTGGTCGGCTCGGCACGGGAACGCGGCGTGGACGTGCACCTGCCCGTGGACGTGGTGGTCGCGCCCGAGTTCGACGCCGACGCCCCGCCGAGCAACGTGGCCGTCGACGCGATCCCCGACAACGAGCTCGGCCTCGACATCGGCCCGGACTCCGCCCAAGCCTACGCCGAGGCGATCAAGGAGGCGGGCTCGGTGTTCTGGAACGGCCCGATGGGCGTGTTCGAGTGGGAGGCGTTCGCCGACGGCACCCGTGCGGTTGCTGAGGCGATGGCCGAAGCGGACGCCTACACGGTCGTCGGCGGCGGAGACAGTGCCTCTGCCATCCGCCAGTTCGGCCTCGACGAACAGGTCGACCACGTCTCGACCGGGGGCGGCGCCGCCCTGCAGCTCTTGGAAGGCAAGGACCTCGAAGGTGTCGCGGTGCTGCGGGGAGGCGCTCAGCGCGGCTCGTAACGCGACGCGGCGGACCCGGTTCTCTGCCATCGCACACCTCGCTCCCAACGTGCCGGCGCCGTCGCCGCCCGGGCGTCGTTGCCGCCTCACCTCACCCCCCGCTACTCTCGGCCATCACGGTCTAGGCCACTAGGCGTAGCCAGTGGGTATCGCTGAGTGATGGGGCCAGCGGGGCGGCGCGTCAACGCCATCCCGTCTTCAGGAGGACGCCATGACCGGAACCATGCCCAGGCTCACCCGCGCGCTGGCGATGGTCGGGGTCCTCACCCTGATGGCAACCGCCTGCGCCCCGGCCGACGAGGAACCCGCCCCAGGCGGCACCGCAGCGACCCCGACCGGCGGCACGTTCTCCACGTTCATCACCGAGCCGGAGCACCTGTCGCCCGGGAACACCTCCGAGTCGGAGGGCCTGGCGGTGCTGGAGGCACTGTTCACCACGCTCGTGGAGATCGAACCGCGCACGGGCGAACCGGTCAACGCCATGGCGGAGTCGATCGAGACCGACGACAACAAGACCTTCACCATCAAGATCCGTGACGGCTGGAGCTTCCACAACGGCGAGGAGGTCACCGCGCGGTCGTTCGTCGACGCCTGGAACTACGTCGCGTTCGGGCCGAACGCGCAGCAGAACTCCAGCTTCTTCAGCCAGATCGAAGGCTTCGAAGCGGTCCACCCCTCGCCGCCGGAGGGGCAGACCGAACCTCCGTCGCCGGCCGCGGACAGGTTGTCGGGCCTGGAGGTGGTGGACGAGCTCACCTTCCGGGTGACCCTCTCCGAGCCGTTCGCGCAGTTCCCCATGACGCTGAACTACATCGCCTTCGCCCCGGTCCCCGAGGCCTTCTTCGACGATCCGAAGGCGTTCGAGGAGTCCCCGGTCGGCAACGGCCCGTTCATGATGGACGGCGAGTGGGAGCACAACCAGCGCATCCGTACTCAGGCTTTCCCGGACTACGCCGGTGAGGACGAACCGGCCGCTACGGGGATCGAGTTCCGCATCTACGAGGACGTCAGCACCGCCTACAACGACCTCCTCGCGGGTGATCTGGACGTCGTCCGTTCGCTGCCGCCGGAGAGGATCGCCGAGGCCAAGCAGGAGTTCGGCGACCGCTACGCCGTCTCTCCGAACGCCTCGTACAACGCCATCGGATTCCCCGAGTACCTGCCG
>JBHELE010000056.1:0-5888 GCA_046263235.1 Actinomycetota bacterium | reverse complement strand
GAACGTTCGGCAGGAGGTCTTCGGCGAACCGGACGTCGCCGGTCCACCGGAAGTACTGCGCGTACAGCAGGACGAACCAGGGCGTGGAGTCGACGCTCCCGTAGTACCGCGTGAACGGGATGACCCCGGCGCCGGCCAGCTCGCCCCGGCGGATCTCGTGCAGGATCTTGCCGGGCTCCTCGTCACGCCAGTCGTCTTCCGTCGTCCCCTGCAGCTCGGCCAGCAGCCGAAGGGTCTCCCGGGCCGGACGCGCGTTCACCGTCAACAGCTGGTGCGAGGTGATCAGCGAGTCACGGCCGAACACGGCAACGTACCACGGGATCCCCGCGGCCAAGATTCTGGTCCCGTCGACATCGGTCTCCAGCGCCCGGAGGTCGCGGATCCCGCGAGTCAGCAGCTGGTTGAAGACCTCGTTGTCCGTGTAGATGGCGGTGCACTCGCGCTCCCAGTCCTCGTACGACCGGCGCAGCCAGTGGACGGCCGAATCGAACTCCTCCGCGGACGGCGGCTCGTCCTCGACCAACGGGTCCACGGTCAACGAGATCAGACGGGTCTGATGCGACGCGAGGTCGAGCACGAAGTCCGCCTCGATCCGATCGCCGACGACCTCCATCCGGTCGGGGGCCGGGGACAGATGCAGGAGGGTCCGCCGTCGCACGCCATCGAGCCCGGTGTAGCCGAACTCGGCGCCGCCCTCCGTGGCCCGAGGCGGGTCCTGGTGCCCCCGGCGCTCCCGGGTTATGCCCCGAACCTCGAACACGTCCGCGAAGTCCGCCGCCAACGAGAACTGCACGGCGACCTGGACGCGGTGCGAGTTGTAGTTCTTCACCCGAACCCGCTCGAACAGGCGGCCCCGAATGGCCCGGGTCCTCCGGATGTTCAACGTCTGCTGCGGGACGACTCCGTCGCCATCGGGGCCGTACAGGTCGGGGTTCGTCAGGTCGACATGCGACATGTACGAACGCTCCGCCGACGACGACAGCAGCACCGGCTGGCGTCCGGACACGTTCATCAGGAAATGGGAGAGGAACCGGGTGTCCCGGTGATACAGCCCGAGGCCGTATTCCTTGCGATCGTCCAGGTCCCCTTCGGTGTCCGAGTACAGGAAGGTGTCGCCTTCCTTGATCGCCAGGACCCTCGTGGCCAGGTCCGCCAGGATCCCCGGGACCCCGTCCGTCGTCTCCTGCGGCGGGCTCCAGTCCTTCCCAACCGCCGGGGCTCGGTCCGACCTCATGGGGCGTGGGTTCGACAGCTCATCGTGGGCGCGCCACCCGTCGGGAAGAGGGAAGGCCGGCTGTTTCCTCGTTCGATAGTAGGTACGGCGACCGACACAGTCCAGATCCGAACGGTCGAAATCGAGAACGAAACGGGTTGCCGAGCTGAGGTGTCAGCGGTCCTCGACGACCGCGCCACTCGTGTTGACGGCCGGGCGGAGGGCTCGCCATCCGCCCCCGAGCTCCGGAACGTGCGTTCCGGCGATCTCGAACGCCAGCAACGTGGGGCCGGAGCCTGCGACGCACACCGGGACGCCCGCTCGACGCAGCTCGTCGAACGCCCGCTGGGCCGCCGGCGCCAGCCCCAGGGGGTGGGCCTGATGCAGCCGGTCCTCCAGCGCCACCGCCAAGAGGCTCGGGTCCGACGTGAAGGCCACCGCGGCGAGCGCGGCCCGCGACGCGTTGAACGCGGCATCCGCCAACGGGACCTCGGCGGGAAGCGCCCGGCGGGCCTGGTCCGTGGGCACACGGACCTTCTCCGGGATCAACAGGACCGGGCGAAGCTCGGGGCTGGGGTCCAACCGATATGCCTGCCATCGGTCCCCCGAACGGAACGCCACGACCAGCCCTCCTCGAAGACACGCCGCGACGTTGTCGGGGTGGCCTTCCTCGGCCGCCGCCACCTCCAGCATTCGATCGGCTCCCAGGTCCGTTCCCAGAAGCCGGTCGGCGATAACCACGCCCGCCACCACCGCCGCCGCCGAGGACCCCAGGCCTCGTTCCACCGGGATCCCGTTGACACACCGCAGCGCGAAGGACGGCAGGCGCTTCCCCGCCTCCCGAGCGACCCGATGGGCCGCCCGCAGGACGAGGTTGGATGCGTCGCGCGGAACGTCCTCGCTGCCCTCGCCCTCGACCGAGACCGACGGCGGCGCGGCCGGGTCCACCTCGAACTCACCGTGCACGTCGATGGCCAGGCCGAAGCAATCGAATCCGGGTCCGAGGTTGGCCACGGTCGCCGGACAGCGGACGACGAACGCGTTCACAGGTCCAGGGCAGCGGCGACCGCGTCGGCGTCCGCCGGCACGACCGGCGGACGGGCCGCACCGGCGATGGCCCAATCGGGTTCCTTCAGGCCATGACCGGTCAGCACGCACACGACGGTGGACCCGCGGTCGAGCCGCCCCTTCGTCGCGATGGAGAGCAGGCCGGCCACCGACGCGGCGGATGCCATCTCGGCAAACAGCCCTTCCAGCGCCACGCGGCGGTAGGCGGCCAGGATGTCGCGGTCGGTCACCGCCCGGATCTCCCCGCCCGACTCCGCCGCGGCCTTCTCCGCGAGCTCCCACGACGCGGGGTTCCCGATCCTGATGGCGGTGGCGATGGTGGCGGGTTGTGCCACCGGTTGGCCGTGCACGATCGGCGCGGCGCCGGCGGCCTCGAAGCCGAACATCACCGGCGGCTGGCGAATGGTCCCGGCTTGGGCGTACTCCGTGTATCCCATCCAGTAGCTCGCGATGTTCCCGGCGTTTCCCACCGGTATGAGGTGGTAGTCCGGACCTCGGCTCAGGGCATCGCAGACCTCGAACGCCCCGGTCTTCTGCCCCTGCAGCCGGAACGGGTTCACCGAGTTCACCAGCGTGACCGGGTAGCGGTCGGCCAGCGATCGGGCGACGTCCAGCGCCGCGTCGAAGTTGCCCTCCACCTCCAGCAGCCGAGCGCCGTGGACCAGGGTCTGGGCCATCTTCCCCATGGCCACCTTTCCCTGTGGAACCAGGACGGCGCAGGTGAGCCCGGCCCGTGCCGCGTACGCCGCGGCGGAGGCGCTGGTGTTGCCGGTGGACGCGCAGACCACCGCCTTCGATCCCTCCTCGAGCGCCCGGGAGATGGCCACGGTCATGCCACGATCCTTGAACGACCCGGTTGGGTTGGCTCCCTCGTACTTCAGGTACACGTCGCACCGGACGGTCTCGGAGAGCGATTCGGACCGAACCAGCGGCGTCCCCCCCTCCAACAGCGTGACCACCGGCGTGTCCGCGTTCACCGGCAGGAAGTCGCGGTACTCCTCGATCACCCCACGCCATGGCGCCGCGCTCACGATGGCCCTCCGGGCGGTTGGGGAACCAGCCACAGCCCCATGACGATCTCGTCGCGATACCCGATGGCCTTCTTGGAATGACCGGTCAGCCGCCCCTCTTCGACGAATCCGAGCCGCCGGTACAGGGCCCGGGCCGGTTCGTTGTCCGGGTACACGCTGAGCGCGAGCTTCTCCACTCCGACGTCCCGGGCCCACCGGATGCCTTCGCGCATCAGCGCGGCTCCCACACCTCGACGTCGCCAGTCGGCGTCGACCATCATCGAGATCGACGCCACGTGCCGAACCGCTGGGTGTTCCTCGCGGGCGACGCCGATGTGGCCGATCAGCGCGCCGTCGGCCGTGCCGACGGCGACCAGCGAGCACTCGTCGGCCTCCCACCCCTTCGCGAGCTGCTTCCGGTAATAGAGGGGCCCGCGGGTCACCCGTTCGGTTCGAATGAACCGCCGCTCATCGGCCACGCTCCGATAGAGCCGGACGAACTGGCGGGCGTCCGATGGGCGCGACCGCCGGATGATGTACGCCGCCTCAGCAGTCGTTGTCTCGGGCGGCGACGGTCGACCTGCAGGCTCAGCCACGATCCGGGCTCCCCTCCGCGTCCGTGTCGCCGATGCGCTCCATGGATTCCGGCGCGCTCACCCCGAGCACCGCAAGCGCCGTTCCCACCACTTGCTTGGTCCCGGCCGACAGCCACAGCCGGGCCTGCGTGAGCGCTGGATCGTCGCCGATGATCCGGCAGTCCGTGTAGAACCGGTGGAACGCCGCGGCCGTGTCCTCGGTGTAGCGCGCCAGGCGGTGTGGAACTCGTCCCTGGGCCGCGGCCTCCACGACCGCCGGCAGCTCCGCCAGCTTTCGCAACAGCGCCAGCTCGGACTCGTGGGTCAGCCTCGACAGATCGGCGTCCCGCCACGGGATCAGCGTCGTTCCCTTCTCCTCGGCGACCCGAACGAGGCTGGCGATCCGGGCATGCGCGTACTGCACGCAGTACACCGGGTTTTCCAGGCTCTGCCGCTTGACCTCCTCGATGTCGAACTCGATCGCGGCGTCGTTCGATCTCATGAGGAGCGTGTATCTGGCCGCGTCCGGCCCGACCTCGTCCAGCAGCTCGGCCAGCGAGATCATCGCGCCGGTCCGCTTGCTCATCTGCACCGGCTCGCCGCCACGGGTGAACGACACGAACTGATAGATGACGATCTCGACCGCGTCGGGGTCGTAACCCAGTGCCTCCGCCGCGCCCTTCACCCTCACCACGTCGCCGTGGTGATCGGCGCCCCAGACGTAGATGAGCCGTTCGAACCCGCGGCCGAACTTGTCCACCACATACGCGCAGTCGGCGGCAAAGTACGTGGGGGTGCCGTTCGACCGGATCAGCACGCGATCCTTGTCGTCGCCGAAGTTCGTGGATCGAAACCACACGGCGCCGTCGGCGTCGTAGGCATGGCCGGCCTCCCGCAGACGCCGCACGGCGTCGTCGACGGCTCCCGATTCCTCCAACCCCGACTGGAGGAACCACGTGTCGAACCTCACGGCGAACCGCTCCAGCGTGGCGCGATTCCACCGGAACACCTCGGCGACGGCTTCGTCCCGCACCGCCAGGATCCGCTCCTCCGGAACCAGGTCCGCCAGCGATTCGCCGTATCGATCGACGATCGCCGCGGCGATGTCGCGGATGTACTCGCCGTGATAGCCCTCGTCGGGGAACACGTCCGGCCGGCCCAGCGACTCGAGATAGCGCGCCTCCACCGACTGCGCGAACAGCTCCATCTGGCGCCCGGCATCGTTGTAGTAGTACTCCCGCTCGACCTTCGCCCCCGCCGCCTCCAGCAGGTTCGCGATGGCGTCGCCCAGCGCGGCGTTACGGGCGTGGCCCACGTGCAGCGGGCCCGTCGGGTTGGCCGAGACGAACTCGACCTGGGCACGGATGCCGCTCAAGACGTCCGTGCGGCCGTACTCGGGACCGCGCTCGAGAACCTCGCGAAGGGTGGCGTGCAGCCAGCCGGAACCCAGGAACAGGTTGATGAAGCCAGGCCCGGCGACCTCGACGCCTTCGATCAAGGAGCCGGTTTCGAGCTTCCGCGCTATCGCCTCCGCGACGTCGTGTGGCGGGCGGTTCAGCCGCGGGGCCAGCGCCAGCGCGAGATTCGTCGACCAGTCGCCATGGTCCTTCTGCCGGGGCCGGAGCAGCTCGGGTGCGGGAAGGCCCGCGGGGTCGGCGCCGAGCTCGGCCGCGGCCGCCTCGGCCGCCGCTGACAGCGCTCGGATCAGGTCGTCCTGCACCATGGGGGTCGCTCGATCGTACGTCACCGATTGCGGGCGGCGGCGACCCTCGTACCATTGGTGCCGGGAGCCGGACCGGCTCGCCAGCCGCCCCCGTAGCTCAGGGGATAGAGCACGCGCCTCCGGAGCGCGGTGCGCAGGTTCGAATCCTGCCGGGGGCACACGTGATGTCGTGTTCCCGGTGATGCCGGACGGGGGGACCGAGGCCTGACCTGGTCGTGCGGCCTTTCCCTTCCTCTGGGCGCGCAGCCGGATGCACAAAGAGCCCAAAAGAACCTTATTGACCTGGCGGTTCTCCGTAC
>JBHELE010000055.1:0-2936 GCA_046263235.1 Actinomycetota bacterium | reverse complement strand
ATCCTGGTCCGAGCGCATTCGGAGTGCCTCACCGGCGACGTGTTCCATTCGACCCGGTGCGACTGCGGGACTCAGCTCGACGACGCCCTGCAGAAGATCGGGCGGGAGGGCCGCGGGGTCGTGCTGTACATCCGGGGTCACGAGGGACGGGCGATCGGGCTGATCCACAAGCTGCAGGCCTACCGCCTTCAGGAGGACGGAAAGGACACCGTCGAGGCCAATGTCGAGCTCGGGTTCGAGCCCGACCCACGCGATTACGGGATCGGCGCGCAGATCCTGGCCGACCTCGGGGTTCGGTCCATGCGACTGCTCACCAACAATCCCGCCAAACGGGCCGGCCTCGAGGGATACGGGTTGTCGATCGTGGAGCGGGTGCCGTTGGAGACGCGCCCGACCGCCGACAACCTGGCGTACCTGCGGGCGAAGCGGGAGAAGCTCGGCCACCTGTTGGAGAACCTGGATCTCCACGAACCGGACGTCCCGCCCCTCCCCGGTGAGGGGCAGGGGGGGTTGTCGTGAAGGAGGTCCGTCCTCCGCTCGAGGCCCGGGGCCGCAGGTTCGCCATCGTCGCAGCCGCGTTCAACGAGGTCGTGGTGCGGCGACTGGTGGATGGGGCCGTGGCGGCGTTCCGGGCGTACGGCGTCGTGGAGGACGACGTGCTGGTCGTGTGGGTGCCGGGCGCCTTCGAGCTCCCCCTCACCGCCCGTCGGCTGGCCGGCTCGGGCGACTACGACGCCGTGGTGTGCCTCGGCGCCGTGGTTCGCGGGGAGACGGCCCACTTCGACTTCGTCGCGGGTGAGGCCGCTCGGGGCGTGGCGGCGGTCTCGCGGGACACCGGTGTCCCCGTGCTGTTCGGCGTGCTCACCACGGACACGATGCAACAGGCCGAGGAGCGCGCCGGCGGCGAACGCGGGAACAAGGGTTGGGACGCCGCGATCGGGGCGATCCAGATGGCAAACGTGCTGGATGAGCTGCCCAAATCCGAGTGAGGACGGTCGCGTCGCGCGCCAGTCTCGGGGGAGCGACCGGCGGTCGCGGAGGGGTCGCGATTTCATTGCCCCAGGGGGGCCCCCATGCTACGCTGCGCCCCGCTCATCGAAGGCGGCGTCCCGCCGCGCGGCTGTCAGGAGGTAGAGGTTGACGCAGGGCACCGTGAAGTGGTTCAGCAACGAAAAGGGCTACGGGTTCATCGCCCGGCCCGACGGCGAAGATGTCTTCGTGCACTTCTCCGCAATCGCCGGCGACGGCTACCGGAGCCTGACCGAAGGCCAGGAAGTCGAGTTCGACATCGTCGACGGCCCCAAGGGAAAGCAAGCCGCGAACGTTCGTCCCTCTTGATCACGAGCGCAGGCGACCTTCGAGGGGGCCCCGCGAGGGGCCCTCTCTTGCCTTCTCGACACCCTGTCGGCGCCACTCCTATACTCGCTGTTCGAATGAGGAATCGATCACTGCACCGGAGCGCCGTGGGTCGGGCGCTCTGTTTTCGTTTTGGGGGTGATGCGGGGTCTCCGTTGAACCGCGTGTGAACGACCGCATTCGCGCGCCCGAGGTTCGTCTGGTGGGCGCGGACGGACAGCAGATCGGGATCGTCTCCATCGAAGACGCCGTCCGGCGTGCCCGCGAGCAGGATCTCGACCTCGTCGAGGTCGCGCCGCTGGCCGAGCCGCCCGTCTGTCGGATCATGGACTACGGCAAGTACAAGTACGAGCGCGACGTCCGCCAGAAGGAAGCCCGCAAGAAGCAGGCCCGGGTCGAGGTCAAGGAGATCAAGATGCGACCGAAGATCGACCCCCACGACTACGGCACGAAGAAGGGGCACGTCGTGCGGTTCCTGAAGGCCGGAGCGCGGGTCAAGGTCACGATCATGTTCCGGGGACGGGAGATGGCCCACACGGAGCTGGGACGGCGATTGTTGGATCGCCTGACGGAAGACCTTCGAGAACTTGCTACCGTAGACGCCTATCCGAAGCTGGACGGGCGGAACATGGTGATGGTCCTGGCGCCGATCAAGCGACAGCCGCCCCGGATAGAGGAGTCGCAGGAGGGCCGGTCCGACACCGAGCTCCCCACAGCCGAGCAGGCCAGAGAGGTCGCCGCTGCTCCGGAACGAGCGTCCAGCTCCGGTTGAGACGGGAAGGCGTGAACATGAAGGTCAAGACGCATCGCGGGGCGGCGAAGCGATTCCGGGTCACCGGGAGCGGCAAGGTCCTTCGCCGCAAGGCCACGGGCAACCACATGCTCATGAAGAAGACCGGTTCCCGCAAGCGCCGGATCACCGGCATGGCCGAGGTTCGAGCCGAAGCGCGGACCGTCCGGCGGATGCTCGGAGCCTGAGCCGCCGTGGCCCGTGTCAAGCGATCCGTCCACGCCCGCAAGAAGCGGCGGGAGATCCTGGCTCAGGCCAAGGGGTACTACGGCGCGCGCTCTCGCCGGTACCGCGTGGCCAAGGAACAGGTCATGCACTCCGGCGTCTATGCCTATCGTGATCGGCGCGACCGGAAGGGGCAGTTTCGGCGGCTGTGGATCACCCGCATCAGCGCGGCCGCCAGGCAGGACGGGCTCACCTACTCCTCGCTCATCCACGGCCTGTCTGCCGCCGGGGTCGACCTCGACCGGAAGGTCCTTGCGGACCTCGCCGTGACCGATCCCTCCGCCTTTCGCTCCCTGGTGGACGTCGCGCGCCAGGGCCTGGAAGCCCGAACCTCCAAGCGAACCCGCGTCGCGAAGTCCGGGGCCTAGCCCCGGGCTCGGCCCGGTGATCACCTCTCCGTCGAACAAGCGGGTGGCCAAGGCCGTCCGCCTGAAGAAGCGGGCCATGCGTGAGAGAGACCGGCGCTTTCTCGTGGAAGGCGTCCGGGCGGTCGGAGAGGCGGTGGAATCGGCAGCCGACGTATCCGCGGTCTTTCACGTGGGGTCAGACGACCAGCGGGTCGGGT
>JBHELE010000054.1:0-8304 GCA_046263235.1 Actinomycetota bacterium | reverse complement strand
GTGGACTACAAGACCGGGAGGCCCCCGGGCTCCGACGACGACGTCTCCGGTCTGCAGCTGGACATCTACGCGCTCGCCGCGACCGAGGTGTGGGGGAAGGACCCGAACGACGTCACGTTGACCTACCTGTATCTGGCCACGGGCGAGGTCCCTCCGGCGGTGGCGAACACGCCGCAGGCCCGCGAGGAATGCGCCGCGTCGGCGGCCGCGATGGTTCTAGACCGCTAGCTGTAGCTCCCACCAGCGTTGTTTACAGCCGTGAGGCCGGAGGCCGGCCACCCAACGCGGTATGGGGACGGACCGAATTGTAGAACTCCAACCACCGGCCCAAGGCGGTCAGCCGGGCTCCGTTGCTCCGGTAGAGACGGGCGTACGCCCACTCCTCCAGCAGGGTCCGGTTGAACCGCTCCACCTTTCCGTTCACCTGGGGGCGGCGGGTTGGGATCAGCAGGTGGCGGAGGTCCGCTTCAGCCACCGCCGCCCGGAAGTCGTTCGAGAGCGTGTAGCTCATGTGGTTGTCGGTCATCACCGCCTCCACGGCCACCCCGTGGGTGGCAAAGAACTCCCGGGCTCGACGGAGGAACGCTCCCGTGGTGGATCCCCGCTCATCGGGGTGGACCTCCACGTAAGCGACCCGGGAGTGGTCGTCCACGGCGGCGTGAAGGAAGTCGTAGCCCAAGCGTCGTCGTCGATCCGCAGCGGTCCTCGGTCCCCGCCCCCGAAGGCGCCATCCACCGCCCGGTGGGATCCGGCCCAGCTTCTTCACGTCCACATGGACCAGCTCCCCGGGCCGTTCGCGCTCGTAGCGACGGATGACCCTGCCGGTCGGGCGGTCCATCCAGGCCAGGCGGTGCAGCCCGTGGCGGCGGAGGACGCCGTAGACCGTGGACCGGGGATGGCCCAGTGACCAACCAAGGCGGTGCGGGCCGTGCTTGGTCCGCCGGCGGGCTTGAAGGATCCGGTGGACCTGACGAGCCGGCAGGGCATGCGGGCAGTGCCGAGGCCTGGACGTCCTGTCGAGCAGCCCGGGAGGTCCTTCGTCGTGGAACCGCCGAACCCACTTGTGCGCGGTGGCCCGGGAAACATTCATGGCTTCGGCCGCTCGAGCCACCGGCCAGCCGTGCACCAGGACCCGTTCCGCCAGCGCAGCTCGACCGATCGGGGTGAGCTTGGCCCTAGCATGGGCCATGGAAAGCCTCCTTTCCGCGTCGGGAGCTTGTCAGCCCTCACCGTGACGGGAGGCTCTCCTGTGTCAACAACCTACGTGGGAACTACATCTAGCCGGCGCTAGCTCCACGGGTCGGGACGTCTGCGGCCCCACCCCCACGGACCCCCCGAGCGGCCTCGCCACAGGTCGGGTCGCCGTGGGGGAACGGTTCCCCGTTCCTTGGGGAAGAACAGCAGCGCCAGGACGGCGCCGAACACGAAGCCCCCGACGTGGGCCCAGAACGCCACCCCGCCGCCGGCGTTGACGGCCGGAGACAACGACCCCACACCGCTGAAGAGCTGCAGGACGAACCACAGGCCGAGGACGACGAAGGCCGGAAGGTAGATGGCGGTGATGAAGAAAAACATCACGAGGGTCAGGACCCGTCGCCGAGGGAACATGACCAGATACGCTCCCAACACGGCGGCGATGGCTCCCGACGCGCCGAGGTTCGGGATCACCGAATCCGGACCCACCGCGATCTGCGCGGCCGTCGCGGCGATGCCACCGGCGAGATAGAACACCAGGAACAGCAGCGAGCTGAGCTTGTCCTCGACGTTGTTTCCGAAGACCCACAGGAACAGCATGTTGCCCCCGATGTGCAGCCATCCTCCGTGGAGAAACATCGCCACGAAGATGGATTGCCACCAGGACTTGTCGCCGCACTTGCCGGCGAGGAACTGCTGGTCCTGCCGGGCTTGGGCCACGGATTCGCCGAACTCCTCCGCGATCTGCTCGGCGCCGTCGTCTCCGCTCTCCGCGAGCGACGTCTGATGGGTGACCTCGTAGGGGATCAGGGCGTGACAGAAGAAGAACGTCTGCTGCTCGGACTCGCCTTTGAAGATGGGCTCCCAGGCCAGGAACGCCAGCACGTTGAGCGCGATCACCACGAACGTGACCAGCGCGAACCGGGAGGTGGGGTTGTCGTCGCGCAGCGGGATCATCGCGGTTCGTCCTGGGCATGCGGGCCGATGGAGATGGTCGTCACGCCAGCTTCCGGAGCCGCATGATGTCGGCGAAGCTGGCTTCGACCTTCATGCGGCCCCCCACGTAGGACGAGAACAACGACGTCCGGCCGTCGAGGACGTCGACGAGGTCGTCGCTGCCGGCCTCGATCCGAATATCCGTCCGGTCGGGCCGCCCGCGGTGCAGCGTTCCCAACTTCCCCCCGGCGAGCTCGGTCCAGTACGCCTCGTCGAGATCGTAGACGAAGACCACGATGACCCGCGGCTCGGGCAGGGCGTGGGAGAGCGCCGTCACTCCCTCATCCGTGCGTTCGAGCCTCCGGATCAGCTCGCGCAGCTTCGTCTCGACCTGTCGCTTCGTGGCCATCCGGCGCCCCCATGCCCGAGTCCGCTGGATGCGGCCCCTCGGCGGCGGCGCGGATTATACCCACGCCCCTCCGCGGCTCGTCCCGGCTGTGTGCACGGGCCGGCATGCGTCGGCGGATCACGGCGAGCGCGTATCCTCTAGCCCGACATGCCGACCGACCGGGGCGCGGCGCTTCCCGTACATCCTCTTTCCTCTTCCTCCGCGGCGTGACGTGCGCCGCCGCTTGGACCTCGAGATGGTTCGTCGTGGCCTCGCCGCCAGTCGTTCGGAAGCGGGGCTGGCCATCCAGAGAGGAGGCGTGACCGTCTCGGGACGTCCGGCCGTGAAATCCGGATCGTTGGTCGGAACCGACGAGCCGATCACGGTGAGCGCCCCGGGCCGCCGGTTCGTCTCGCGTGGAGGAGAGAAGCTCGACGCCGCACTGGATCGCTTCGACGTCCACATCGAAGGACGGGGGGCCCTGGACGCGGGCGCGTCGACCGGCGGGTTCACCGATTGCCTGCTCCGGCGAGGCGCGGCCTCCGTCGTTGCCGTGGACGTCGGCTACGGTCAGCTCGATTGGAGACTTCGAAACGATGCCAGGGTCGTGGTGCTCGAACGGACGAACGTTCGCGATCTGACCGCCGAGACGCTGCCGTTCGTGCCGGACGTGGTCGTGTGCGACCTGTCCTTCATCTCGCTGCGCGTCGCGGTTCCCGCGCTGGTCCGGGTGGCCGCGTCGGACGCTGAATTCGTGTTGCTGGTGAAACCGCAGTTCGAGGCGGGACGGGAACACGTCCACCGGGGCGGCGTGGTGACCGACCCCACCGTGTGGACCGGCGTCCTCGCGTCCGTGTGGGACGACCTGCGGCAAGAGGGCGCCGTTCCTCTGGGCCTGGTGGCGTCGCCCTTGCTCGGGCCCGCCGGAAACGTGGAGTTCTTCATCCACGCGGCGCGGGCAGTGGAGGATGCGCTCGACCCGGGTCCGGTGATCGCCGCGGCGGTGGAGGAGGGCATCGGCGTCAGATCGCTCGGTACCCGTGGAGCTCCGGCCCCGTGAGGCGTGTCGGCATCGTCGTCCACGCCGGCCGTCCGGCCGCCCTGCAGG
This sequence comes from Actinomycetota bacterium, assembly GCA_046263235.1. Classification (GTDB taxonomy): domain Bacteria; phylum Actinomycetota; class UBA4738; order UBA4738; family UBA4738; genus JBHELE01. The sequence goes on along the minus strand of JBHELE010000054.1, from coordinate 4,678 downwards.
CGGCCGCCATGATCGTGTCCTGGCTGGGCGAGCACGACGTGGCGACCCGGTGCGTGAAGGGCGAGTTCGAAGGCGCGGACGAGGCGGTCGAGTCGGAGGAACTGGCCAACGGCGTGGACGTGGTGGTATCGGTCGGCGGGGACGGCACGCTCCTTCGGGCGGCCCATCTGGCGAGCCCGGCCGGGGTACCGCTGTTGGGCGTCAAGGTCGGAAGGCTCGGGTTCCTGACCGAGGTGGAGCCTCCTGACGCCGTGGCCGTCCTCGAGCGCGCGCTGCGAGGACACATGGCGATCGACGAACGGATGGCGCTGGTAGCGCGGCCCGTCGACGCGCCGTGGGCCGAGCCCCAGTGGGCGCTCAACGAGATCATCGTGGAGAAACGCGCCCGGCACCGTCTGATCACGCTCCGGGCGCTGGTGGGCGGCGAATACGTCACGACCTTCTCGGCCGACGGCGTCATCGTGGCGACCCCGACCGGTTCCACGGCGTATTCGTTCTCCGCCCGGGGACCGATCGTCTCCCCCCGGGTACCCTGTCTGCTCCTGACGCCGGTCTCGCCACACATGGTGTTCGACCGAAGCGTGGTCCTGTCGCCCGAGGAAGGCGTGACCCTCGAGGTGACGGGCGAGGAGCCCGGTCTGCTGTCGGCGGACGGCCGTCCCGGTCTGGAGCTCCCGGTCGGCTCGACGGTGCGGATCGAGCGTTCGGACCAGCCCGCCCGGCTCCTCCGCCGGCCCGACTCGCCGACGTTTTTCGCTCTGTTGCGGGAGAAGTTCTCCCTCCCGGGCGACGCGACACGGAAGTCCGCCCACCCGACGGGAGATGTCGGGCCGGGCGGATAGGATGGCCCGGTGCTGGAGGAGCTTCACGTCGCGCGTCTCGGCGTCGTAGGCGACGCCACGCTGACCTTCGGCCCGGGGTTGAACGTGTTGACGGGCGAGACCGGCGCCGGGAAGACGCTCATCACGGTCGGGCTGGCGTTGGCGCTCGGGTCGAGGGCCTCCCAGGGCATGATCGGGGCGGGCGGGGAACCGGTCGCGGCGGAGGCTCGGTTTCGGGTTCGGCGGGGCGACGCCGAGACGGACGCGTGGATCGATGACGAGGACGTGGGCGGGCTCGGCGCCGAGCTGGTGGTGGCGCGGACCGTCGGTCCGGACGGGCGGAGCGCCGCGCGCATAGGTGGAAAGCTCGCGCCGGTCGCGGCCCTATCGGCCCTGGCGCCGAGGCTCGTCGAGATCCACGGGCAGCACCAGGCCGACCGGTTGGTCTCGCCGGCCGCTCAGCTCGAGTTCCTGGATCGCTTCCTCGGGCCCGAGCACGTCGCCGAGGTCGATCGGTACCGGGCCGGGCACACCGCGCTCCGGCGGGCCCGGGCCGCGCTCGAGGACCTCCATCGACGGGCTCGGGAGCGGGAACGGGAGCGTGACCTGCTCGAGTACCAGATCCGGGAGATCGAAGGGGCGAACGTCTCGCCAGGCGAGATGGCGGCGCTGCGGGCGGAGGAAGGCCGGCTGGACCATGCCGAGCGGATCGCCGAGCTCGGGGCGGCGGCCGAGCACGCCATCGGCGCTGACGAAGGTGCGGCCGATCGGCTCCGGACCGCCGTCTCATCGCTGCACGCGATCGCCACGCTCGCACCCGATGCGGTCGGGCTGGCCGAGCGAGCGGCGTCGGTGGCCGCCGAGACCGAGGACGTTCTGGGAGAGATCCGCCGGTTCCTCGAGTCCTCCCAGCTCGATCCGGCACGGCTTCAGGAAGTGCGCGAACGCGTGCAGGCGCTGCGCGCGCTGGAGCGGAAGTACGGACACGGCGAGGAGGGGATCCGCGCGTACCTCGACGAGGCCCGGGCACGGCTGACGGAGCTGCGCGGGGACGACGAGGCCAGGGCCGCTCTCGAGGACGAAGCCGCCGCCCTCGACGGGGCCGTCCGGGAGCGGGCCTCGAGGCTGTCGGCTGGGCGCCGCGACGGAGCCTCGCGACTGGCCGCCGCGCTGCAGGCCGAGGTCGTGCAGCTGGGCATGCCGGGAGCTTCCGTCCACATCGAGGTGACCCCTCATCATGACCTGAGCGCAGACGGGGCGGAGGCCGTGGAATTCCGATTCGCCGGCGGGGCCGGCCAGCCGGCGCTGCCCCTGGCGAAGGCCGCCTCCGGCGGAGAGCTGTCCCGCGTGATGCTGGCATGCCGCAGCGTCCTGGCGAACCTCGACGACGTGCCCACGTTGGTGTTCGATGAGGTCGACGCAGGGATCGGAGGCCGGACCGCGCACGCCGTGGCGAATCGGCTCGCCGACTGGCGGAGACGCGTCAGGTCGTGGTCGTGACGCACCTCGCGCAGATCGCCGCCCGGGCCGAACGGCATTTCGTGGTGTCGAAGGAAGGGGGCGTGGCGACGGTTCACGCGGTCGAAGGACGCCGGCGACTGGAGGAGGTCGCCCGGATGCTCTCCGGGACGACCGGGGAGGTTCCCCTGGCTCACGCGCGCCAGCTGTTGGAAGAGGGCGGCCGAGTTTCGTCATCCCGCCAAGACCGGACCAAGGCTGGAGCGGGAGGTCGTCGGTGAACGACCGGGGCCCGGCCGTGTCGCGGAGCACGACGACGAGGACGCGGACCCGTCTCAGTCGCCGAGGCCGGATCGTTGTGTGGGTACTGATCGCCGCGAGCCTGCAGTCGCTCGGCCTGGGCATGGTTCGGCTCACGGGCTCGTCGTCGCCGAGCGTTGGGCTGCTGGCCGCGGCGCCGCTGTCGTCTCCGGCCCCACGCCCGGTCATCCGTTCCTCCCCGGCATCAACCCCGTCCGCCGTTCCCATGGCCACCGTCCGCGGGCTCACCCTCGAGGTTCCCGGGGTCGACGTGGTGACCGTGGCGTACCACGAGGCGTCGCGGTCGGACGCGCTGGCCCTGCGCCCGGTCGGAACCTGCGTGCGAAATGCGAACCGGTGGAAGTTCGACACCCCGTCACCGACCAGGGGTCCGGACTACATCGTCATGTCGAGCCGAGGGCGCCGTCATCCCGCCACGTCCGCGCTCGACGTGGCCGTTCCCCGGGGGTCGAAGGTCGTCTCACCCGCCACCGGAACGGTGATTCGCGTGAAGCGTTATTACCTGTACGGCAAGTACCTCGACCACCGCGTCGAGATCCGTCCGGACGCCAACCCCAAGCTCGTCGTGGTCATGATCCACGTGGATCGGGTGACCATTCGAAAGGGCGACCTGGTCACGGCAGGGATGAGCTCGATCGGGATCGCCCGGGTGTTCCCGTTCCATTCACAGGTCAATAACTACGTCGGCTGGGACGTCCCCCACGTTCACATTGAGGTGAAGCGGGTTGGCTCTTAGGCTGGCCAGGCGGCGCGACCGCCTGAGCTCCGGCGCCGCCCGAGTGGATCGGAGAACGAAGAACGTGCTCCGCAGGATCCACCCCGGCGAGGTCGCGGTGATCGATCACGAGGACCTCGACCGGGTGAGCGCCGGGGGCCTGATCGCCGCCGGCGCGGGCGCGGTCGTGAACGCGGCGCCGTCGATCAGCGGCCGCTATCCGAACCTCGGGCCGCGCATCCTTGTGGAGGCCGGCGTTCCGCTCATCGACGGCGTGGGGAGGCTCGTGATGTCGAAGATCCGGGAAGGGGATTCGATCCGGGTCGAGGGCGACGAGATCTACGCCAACGATCGATTGGTCGGCGTGGGGGTCCGGCAATCGACCGAGTCCGTGGCCGCGGCCATGTCGGTGGCGCAGCACCGGCTGGCCGAGCAATTCGACAGCTTCGCCGCGAACACGCTGGAGTTCATGGCTCGGGAGCGCGACGTGCTGTTCGGCGGGACCGGCCTGCCGGATCTCGACCACGATCTGGCCCGCCATCACGTGCTGGTGGTCGTCCGGGGCTACAACTATCGAGAGGACCTGGCGGCGCTTCGTTCGTACATTCGGGAGGTCCGGCCGGTGTTGATCGGCGTCGACGGTGGCGCCGACGCTTTGATGCAGGAGGGCTACCGCCCGGACCTCGTCGTCGGCGACATGGACTCCGTTTCCGAGGCCGCGCTCACGTCGGGCGCCGAGCTGGTGCTGCATGCCTACCCGAACGGTCACGCCCCCGGCCGGGAGCGCCTCACGGCGTTGGGGCTCCCGTACAAGGTGGCGCAGGTCTCGGGGACCAGCGAGGACATGGCGTTCCTGCTGGCACACGACAGGGGCGCCGACCTCATCGTGGCGGTCGGAACGCACGGGAACCTCCGGGAGTTCCTGGACAAGGGACGGGCCGGCATGGCCAGCACCTTCCTGGTACGGCTTCGGGTCGGTGAGATCCTGGTCGACGCGAAGGGCGTCTCACGCATGTACCGCGGACGGATCCGCGGACGGGACGCGCTGCTGCTGGTGGGCGCGGCCCTCGTGGCCATCGCCATCGCGGTCGCCATCTCCCCGCCGCTCCGTCTCGAGGTCCAGCTGATCTGGGAGTCGGTCCGGCAATTCGTGTTCGACCTGACGCATTGAGGAGCGGTTCTCCGTGATCTCTTTCCGGTACCACGTCGTTACGATCGTGGCGGTGTTCCTCGCGTTGATCATCGGGGTGCTGCTCGGCACGACCGTCGTCAAGCAGAGCGTGATCGACGACCTCCGGCGACGGGCCGACACGGCGCTGAACGCCACCGACAGGCTCCGGGCCGACGTCAACGACCTCAACAG
>JBHELE010000053.1:0-5058 GCA_046263235.1 Actinomycetota bacterium | reverse complement strand
GGGTTAGCAGTGGGGTTAGCAACCTGAGAGAATCCGCACGTCATGGCGCCCCTCGACCATTTCAAGCGGAAATAGCGAGCCCCAGCGACATCCGCGAGGTCGCCGCCCAGCTCGGGCGGCAACCGACCACCCCGTTCACCGTGGTCGCTCGGTGCAGCGTCGGGCATCCATTGGTCATCAAGAACCGGCCGCTCGATGCGGACGGAAACCCGTTCCCCACCCTGTATTGGCTGACGTGCCCCGAGACCGTGAAGGCGGTATCGCGACTGGAATCGGACGGCTGGATCAAGCGACTGGACCGCCAGGCGGAGGCCGACCCGGACCTGCGGGTGGCGCTGCGGCGGGCCCACGAGGACTACGCCCGCGAACGCGAGTCCCTCCATATGGGATCCGGGTCGTGGGGAGGCGTCGGGGGCACCATCCGCGGGCTGAAGTGCCTCCATGCGCACTACGCGCACTACGTGGCCGGCGGCAGGGATCCCATCGGGGCATGGGTGGCGAGCCAGCTGCGCTCGAACCGTGTCCACTTCGAAAAGCCGGGGAGGCGCGTGGCGGCGATCGATCTCGGCACGAACTCGATCCGGTTGCTCGTCGCGCGATTCGTCCACGGTGAGGAAGAGCCGCACGACCTGGCTCGGGACATGGTCATCACGAGAATCGGACAGGGCGTGGACGCCACCGGTCGGATCGCCCCGGACGCGCTTCGGCGGACCCTCGCGGTCCTTGCCCGATACGTCCGCCGCGCGCGAGCCCTCGACGCCGAACGCGTTCGTCTCTCCGCGACCAGCGCGGTGCGAGACGCGTCGAACCGCGACGAGCTCGCCGCGGCGGTGGAGCGCCTGACCGGCGAGCCCATGGAGATCCTGACCGGTGAGGAGGAGGCGGCCGTCACGTTCGTGGGTGCGGTTCGGGGGCTGACCGGGCACCCGTCGCCGTATCTGGTGCTCGACATCGGCGGCGGCAGCACCGAATTCGTCCTGGGATCTTCCGAGCCCACCGCGGCGGTCTCGGAGCAACTCGGCAGCGTCCGGCTGACGGAACGACACGTTCACACGGATCCCCCCGAGTATCACGAGCTCGCGGCGATCGACGCGGAGGTGCAGGCCGTCCTGTCGCACGTGGAGGATCGGATCGATGTTCACGAGGCCCGAACGCTCATCGCCGTCGGAGGCACCGCCACGACCGTCAAGGGCATCGCGTTGTCCCTTCCCGAGTACGACCCGGAGCAGCTCCACCGAACCGTGCTCGGGCGGGCGGACGCGGATCGCGTGTTTCGTCTCCTCGCCGACATGACCACCGACGAGCGCCGCTCGATCCCGGTGATGGCTCCTGGCCGGGAGGACGTCATCCCTGCCGGCGCGGCCATCCTCGTCGGGGTCATGCAACGCTGGGGATTTCAGGAGACCCTCGTGTCCGAGACGGACATCCTCGACGGGCTGGCGTATCGCCTGCTCGAGGCGGACCCGGACGTTTAGTCGAACCGGACCCCAGCAGCTAGTCTGGCCGATTCATGCCCAGTCGCAGTCGCGAACGTCAGCTGGCGAAGCTTGCCCAGCGCCGGGCCGAGGAGCGACGGCGCAGACGCCGGCAGCGCGCCATCACCATCGGGGTCGCTGCCGTCGTGGCCGTGGCCGGCCTGGGCTTCGGGGGCTTCGCGCTCCTGTCAGGAGAAGAGACCAACACTTCGTCGACCCCCACGCCGACACCGTCGGCAACCACCCAGGCGGCGGTGGCGTGTGGCGGGAAGGTGCCGAAGGCCGCGTCCAGGGAGAAGCCGCAGTTCAAGAAGGCGCCGAAGAACGCCATCGACCCGAAGAAGACCTACGTCATGACGATGGAGACCTCGTGCGGAACCATCAAGATCGAGCTCGACCCGAAGAAGGCGCCGAACACGGTGAACAGCCTGGTGTTCCTGGCGGGTGAGCGGTTCTTCGACGGCCTGCTGTTCCATCGAACGGTCCAGGACTTCGTGATCCAGGGCGGAGATCCTCTGACCGTGTCGGGAAACCCGCCCGAGGCGTTCGGTACGGGCGGCCCGGGGTACAAGACCGTCGACCCGCCGCCCGATGGCGCAAAGTACCCGGCGGGGACGGTGGCCATGGCGAAGGGTCAAAGCGAGGCCGCAGGAACGGCCGGGAGCCAGTTCTTCATCGTGACCGGGGACACGGCCGACCAGTCGCTCGCACCGGAGGGAACGGGTCAGTACGCCATCGTGGGCTCCGTGATCGACGGCCTTGATGTCGCCGAGAAGATCGAGGCCCTTCCTCGCGTCGACGGCGCGGCCGACGGCCGCCCCGCCGAGGACGTGTACATCGTGAAAGTCACGGTGAAGGTCTCGTGACCTCGCGGGACCTCTCATGGCCGACGCCTCCCGGTGTGGAGATCGACACGGACCGGCGGTACACCGTCACGTTCGACACGACCATGGGGTCGTTCGCCGCGGACCTGTTCGCCGCGGAGGCTCCGCGTACCGTCAACAACTTCGTCTTCCTGGCGAGGCAGGGGTTCTACGACGGTCTGACGTTTCATCGAGTCATCCCGGCCTTCGTCATCCAGGGAGGCGATCCTCGAGGTACGGGGACCGGCGACGCCGGATACAAGTTCGACGACGAGCTCGACAACGACCTCACGTACGAGCTCGGCACGCTGGCCATGGCCAACGCCGGACCGAACACCAACGGCAGTCAGTTCTTCGTGGTGGCGGGGCCGAACGGCCAGGCCCTGCCCAAGAACTACTCGATCTTCGGGCGGGTGACGGACGGCATCGAGGTCGTGCAAGCGATCGCCGGCGTCCCGACCGGCCCGGGAGACCGTCCCCTCAGACCGGTCGTGATGGAGCGGGTGGCGGTTCGGGAGGACTGACCGGCCTCACCAGTCGATCGAGGCGTGGGTGCCGGCGAACGCCTCTCCGACCCTCCGGAATCCGGTGCCGTCGGACCGTCCCACCCACAGTTCCAGGGCCGGGCCGGCCGATCCTCGGACGAGGATGGCCAGTTGCGAACCGTCGGCGGACCAATCGGCCGCGACCAGGCCCGGCCGGGCCAGCAGGCGCCGGGCGTTCCGGCCGGCCGCGTCGACCATCCACAGCTCGGTGTCGGGCGTGCCCTGCTCGACCCGCCTCAGGAACAGAAGCTCGGAGTCGTCCGAGGACCACTTCGGTCCTTCCGCATGCCCCGCGGCGCTCACTTGCCGCAGGGACGTGCCATCGGCATGGATGGTCCAGATCTCGCTCGAGCCGGTCGAGACGCACCGAATGGCCTCCGAGCAGTCGAGCGCGACGCCCTGGAACGCGATGATCCGGCCCGGGCTCCAGGCCACGTCCACCGGGCCGAGCACGGCGGGGACGTGGATCGGCTGCGGTGCGATTCGGCCCAGCGAGGTCAGCCACAGGGACAACCCATCCGAGTACGCCAGCCGCGTGCCGTCCGGGCTCCACGCGGCCATGGAGAGCTTCGACCCCGAAACGACGCGGGTGGAGCGACCGGTGGCCGGATCGAGGACGTGGATGCCGTTCTTGGCATAGGCGATGGTTTTCCGGTCCGGGCTCCACGTGGCATAGCCGGACCGAAAGTCCGGCAAATCGCTGACCACGACACGGCCGTCCCCGGTCGTGGGATCGACCAGGTGGATCGCTTCGGCGGAGACGGATACGACGATCTGGGTCGGCGGGGGCTTGCCTCGCTCGCTGCTGTCCGCGCCGACGCACGCAGTAAGGACGGACCCGAACAGGAGCACGGCGATCAGGGGGAAGCCCCACCGCGGACCCGTTCTCATCTCCACTCCTCAACCGCGCAGTGTAAACCGGGGCGCAAACCGCCATGTCCCGCGTTCTACCGACGTACGAACGACGCGCACCGGTTCCCGTGAAACCGGCGAACAAGGGCGCGAATGCTATCAGGGGACCACCCGAAATCGTGCGGTGCCCCGTCGCTGAGATCGTAACGGCCGCGATCGAACGGTCCGGCCCTTCACCTCCTATCCTGAAGGAGCGCCCGGGTGGCGGAATGGTATACGCGGACCGGCTTAAACCCGGCTGTCCCGAAAGGGACTTGTGGGTTCGAATCCCACCCCGGGCACCATTCGCCATGTCTCCGGGAGATCACCGGACACGACTGTCATGCGTCGAGCTCTAGGGGAGGTTCGTGGGTACCGCGCAGACGTGCTGCAGCACGGCTTGGGGGATGATTCGGCAGCCTGGCCGGGCGGATACGTGAGTCCCCTTGTAGATCCCCCATGTGGTCACGGCCGAGAGAATGCTGAGCATGACGATCAGATGTACCCGACGACCCACCGTGGCAGGATAGGCCACCCTACGTGCACCGAACATCGTGGCCCGCATCATCATGTGCGAGGCATGGCGGCGACAGACCGCGCGCCGGTATGTCCTCAGGGAATCAACCGGTAAAACCGGAGGTGGTCCGTCTCCACGGCGAGAACCTCCATGTCCGCAAACCCGGCTTCGACGGCGTACGCGCGAAGTGTGTCCGGTCTCATCACGGCCCCGGTTGCGCGGGTCTCCGGATCCGCCATGACGGGTGGCAGACATGAGACCACGCTCCACGCGTAGGCGGTGCGCTCGAGGTCGCTGGCCGGAGCGGTGAACTCGTCCTCCACCCGTTCGTCCGCGACGAGCACGGTTCCACCCGGCCCGAGCATGCCCCTGGCCGCGCGCAGCGCGTCCACCGGACGGGATATGTCGTGCAGCGCCTCGAAGATCGTGACGAGGTCGTAGCCGCCTCGGGCTTCGAGGTCCGAGGCGTCCGTGACGAAGAACGTCACTCGCTCGGAAAGACCGGCGTCGCGGGCGTTCTCACGGGCAGCCTCGATCGCGTCCGGATCCAGGTCGAATCCATCGACAGTGATCCTGGGATACGCCCGGGCCATGGCGATGCTCGACCACCCGGTCCCGCAAGCCACGTCCGCGACTCGCGCGGGAGGTTCGGCGCGAAGGCGTTCGTCGATCTCCGGGATCGCCGGGAGCCACTCCGTTCCCAGCAGGTTGATGAACAGTGCTCGGTTGAACTCGGCCCGGCCCTCCGGCTCCCAGGGCTCCGGAGG
>JBHELE010000052.1:0-3009 GCA_046263235.1 Actinomycetota bacterium | reverse complement strand
CATGACGCCCCTGGCCCGAGCGAACCTCGATCGTGTGCTGGAGCAGGGCCCAGGCGAAGCGCTGACCGGCCCGGCGGCCCGGGGCGACGTCGGAACGCTCGCCCGGAACCTCCAGGCGCTCGCCCAGCACGCGCCCCATGTCGTTCCGACCTACTGGGTCCTGGCCCGGCAGGCCGCTCGCCTCGCGAACGAGGGCGGCCGCCTCTCCCCCGAGGGGCGGGCCCAGATCGAGGACGTCCTGAAGCGGGCCCGGCGCGGGAACCAGAGCTCCTGAGGTTCGTCCCGTCGCGGCGATGGAGGTGACGGCGTCCCGCGCCCGATTCACCGAGGCGGCGGAAGGAGCGCGCCGCCAGGGGCATACCGTCGGGTTCGTCCCGACCATGGGAGCGCTGCACGCGGGCCACGCCCGGCTCTTCGAGGCGGCCCGCGAAGCGTGCGGGTACGTCGCGGCGTCGATCTTCGTCAACCCACTGCAGTTCGGTCCGTCCGAGGACCTGGCGAAATATCCCCGACCGATCGAGGAGGATCGGGCCCTGGCCGAACGCCTCGGATGCGACGTGCTGTTCACGCCGGACGAGGGGGAGATGTATCCGAGGGGCCGGCCGGAGGTCACCATCGACCCGGGCCCGCTGGGAGAGCGGTACGAGGGGCGAACGCGGCCGGGGCACTTCCGTGGCGTGCTCACGGTCGTGGCGAAGCTGTTCCACGCGCTCGGCGCGGGCCGGGCCTACTTCGGCGAGAAGGATGCCCAGCAGCTCGCCCTGGTCAGGCGGATGGTCGCCGACCTCGACCTTCCGGTCGACGTGGTCGCCGTCCCGACGGTCCGCGAGCCCGACGGGCTGGCCTTGTCCTCGCGGAACGCGTACCTGGGGCCCCAGGAGCGCCTGGCCGCGCCGGTCCTGTTCGACGCTCTTTCCGACGCCGCGGCGATGGTGCGGACGGGCGAACACGACGCGGACCTGCTTCGGGCCACCATGGCCAGAACGATCGGCGCGGAGCCGCTGGCGAGGCTCGACTACGTCGCCATCGTGGATGACGAGACGTGGGACGAGCTCTCGGAGATCCGTGGCCCCGCCCGGGCGCTGGTGGCCGCGCGGATCGGCCCCGCTCGCCTCATCGACAACCTGCTGCTGCCCTGGCCGCCCGGCGAGACCGTGCAGAATAGCGGCGGTCGCCAAGGGGAGGAGTAGGCGTGCTGCTCGCCATCGACGTCGGGAACACCGAGACGCTGGTCGGCGTGTTCCAGGGCACCGACCTGGCGTGGCATTGGCGGTCGTCGACGGTCCCCGAGCGGACGGCCGACGAGATGGCCCTGCTGCTGGGAGGATTCCTCGAGCAGCAGGGCCTTTCCTTCTCCCGACAGATCACCGGCGTGGTGCTGGCGAGCGTCGTGCCGAACCAGACCCTGGCCCTGCGCGAGATGGTTCGAAACTATTTCCACTTCACCCCGGTCGTGGTCGAGCCGGGGACGCGGACGGGAATCCCCATCCATTACGACAACCCGAAGGACGTGGGGGCGGATCGCATCGCGAATGCCGCGGCGGCATTCGCGAAGTTCGGCGGCCCGTCGATCGTCGTCGACTTCGGCACCGCCACGACGTTCGACGTGATCTCCACCGATGGCGAATACCTCGGGGGGGCGATCTGTCCCGGGATCAAGCTGTCGTCCGACGCGCTGTTCGGCAAGGCCGCGCGGTTGCCGAAGGTCGAGCTGGCGGCCCCGCATTCCGTGATCGCCCGGAGCACCGTGGAGAGCATGCAGGCGGGGCTGGTGCTCGGAACGGCGTCCATGGTCGACGGCATGGTCGAACGGATCGCCAAGGAGCTCGGCCACGCCACGGTCATCGCCACCGGAGGGTTGGCGAGCCTGGTCATCGAACACTGCTCGTCCGTGGAGCACCACGAGCCCTGGCTCACGCTCGAGGGGTTGCGCCTGATCTACGACCGCAACGCCGGTCGAGATGACTGAGCGGGACGGCCACCCCCCCGCGGACGAGGGAGGCGGCCGGCTCCGGGAGGCTCTGGCGGCGCGCCGCGAGAAGCTCGAGCGGCTCAGGGCCCGGGGGATCGACCCGTTCGCCCTTCGATTCGATCCAGACACGACGCTGTCGGCCGTCCGCGCGCGGTTCGGATCGCTCGGCCCCGCCTCGGAGACCGGAAGCCACGTCAGGGTGGCCGGCCGGATCGTCCTGCTCCGTCGCCACGGCGGATCCTCGTTCGCCACGTTGAGGGACGGGTCGGGCGACCTCCAGCTGTTCTTCCGTCGGGACGAGATGGGCGACGGATACGACCTGCTCGAGGACCTCGACCTCGGCGACATCGTGGGCGTAGAGGGCGAGGTGGTGACGACGAAGAAGGGCGAGCTCTCGGTGAAGGTTCGCCACCTGACGCTGTTGACCAAGGCGCTCCGGCCGATGCCCGAGAAATTCCACGGACTTCGCGATCCGGAGGTGCGCCTCCGCCATCGGTACCTCGAGTTCGCCACCGACCCCGAGTCCAGGCGAGTCTTGCAGGCGCGAGCGAAGGTGCTCTCGGCCCTCCGGCAGGCCTTGGTCGAACGGGGGTTCGTGGAGGTCGAAACGCCGGTCCTCCAGCCGACGCATGGCGGCGCCCTGGCCCGGCCGTTCGTCACGCACCATCGCGTTCTGGACGCGGACCTGTACCTGCGCATCGCGCCGGAGCTCTACCTGAAGCGACTGCTGGTGGGCGGGTTCGAGCGTGTCTTCGAGATCGGGCGGAACTTCCGGAACGAAGGGATCGATCGCGATCACAACCCCGAGTTCACGATGCTGGAGGCGTACCAGGCATACGGGACGTACGAGGAGATGATGGAGCTGGACGAGTGGCTTGTCGCGGCCGCGGCACGAGCGACCCGCGGATCCCTCCGTTTCGAGTACCAGGGAAAGGAGTTGAACCTCGAGCCACCGTGGCCCCGAATCACGGTCGTCGAGTCGGTGTCGGCGGCGGTTGGCGAAGACGTGACGCTCGAGAGACCCGACCTCCGGAGGG
>JBHELE010000051.1:0-4565 GCA_046263235.1 Actinomycetota bacterium | reverse complement strand
CCGTGGGGTAACGGTAGCCCGACTGGCTCTGGACCAGTTAGTCCAGGTTCGAATCCTGGCGGCCCAGCAACGAGGCGAACACCAATGCGCGCAACCATGACGCCGACACCGGCGGTGAGCGCCACACGCCATTCCCGCACGGTTCTCCTATCCCGTCGAGAGCGCGGTGACGGTCTGCCCGCCGTCGATCACGAGTGTCGCCCCGGTGATGAACGACGCCGCCGGCGAACAGAGGAACAGCGCGGCGTTCGCGACATCGTCCGCGCGGCCCCACCGTCCCAGCGGAATGGAATTCAGGGCGCTGTCGTAGAACGCCGGATTCTGCCGGGCGACGACGTTCATCTCCGTCTCCACCCACCCGGGCGCGACCGCGTTCACGCGAACCTTCGAGCTGGCCCATTCCAGGGCCAGCGTTCGGGTCAGGTTGATCAGGGCGGCCTTGGCGGTCGAGTAGTACGTCAGCCCGGGGCTGGCGATGTAGCCGGCGACCGACGCGACGTTCAGCACGCATCCGCCCCCCTTCGACAGAAGGACCGGCGCGGCGTACTTCGAGGCGTACAGCGCCCCCAGGAAGTTGATCCGGAAATACTTCTCGAAGCCCGACTCCCGGATCTGATCCAGCGTCGAGATGAACGGCGCGCTCCCGGCGTTGTTGACCAGGATGTCGATGGTGCCCAGCTCGCCGACCGTCCGCTCGATCAGCGCCTTCACCTGCTCCGGTTCGCTCACGTCGGTGACGATCGGAAGGGCCCGGCCGCCGGCCGCTTCGATCTCCTTGGCCGTCTGGGTAAGGTCCTCCTGTCCGCGCGCAGCCACGGCCACAGTGGCGCCCGCCTCCGCGAAGACCTCGGCGATTCGCCTTCCGATTCCCTTGCTCCCACCGGTGACGATGGCGACCTTGTCGGCGAGCGACAGGCTTACCATTCGATGCTCCTTCGGGACGACACGAACGACAGACAACGAATAGGAAAGCACGATCGACGCGCCGTCGTCGGGGAGCGGCATTGGCGTTTGCCACTCCCCCGCCCTGGCTGTACAACGGCCCGCGATGGCGCGCGTGCTCGCCGTGGCGAACCAGAAGGGTGGCGTGGCCAAGACCACGACCACCGCGGCCCTGTCCGCCGCGTGGGCGGCGCGGGGTCGAAAGGTCCTGGCCGTCGACCTCGATCCGCAGGCGGCCCTCACCTACAGCCTGGGGTTCGAGCCGGATGAACTGGAGCCGACCATCCACGACGTCCTCGCCGGTCGAACCGGGGTGGCCGACACCGTCCTCACGTCCGATGAGGGCTTCGACGTCGCTCCGGCGAACATCGACCTGGCCGGTGATGAGGCGTACTTGTTGGGTCGGACCGCACGGGAGTACGCCCTCCGCGAGGCGCTCGAGGACGTGACGTCCCGCTACGAGATCCTGGTGCTGGACTGTCCACCATCGCTGGGCGTGCTGACCATCAACGCGCTGACCGCGGCCGACCAGGTGCTGATCCCGGTCCAGGCGGAGACGCTGTCCCGCCGCGGGGTGGCGCAACTCCTCTCCACGGTCGCCGACATCCGCCGCCTCACGAATCCGGAACTGCGAGTCGTCGGGTTGCTGCCGACGATGTACGACGGACGAACCCGTCACGCCCGCGACGTCCTTTCAGCAATGGCCGTCGAGTTCACCGTCCCCGTGCTGGCTCCGGTGCCGAAGAGCATTCGGTTTGCCGAGGCTCCGGCCACCGGCGTCTCGATCCTGTCGCACAGCCCGCGACATGCCGGCGCGCTCGTCTACCGCGAACTGGCGGACGAGATCCTGGCATGACGAACGACGAGCCTCGCGCGCCGCGACGCCACACGAGAGTGTCGCGTCCCGTCCATTCGTCCCCGGGTCGCCGCGACCCGGCTCCCTCCGATCACGACCCGCTCGGGCGGATGGCGTTGTTCTCCGACCCGGAGCCAGACCCGCCGCCACAGCGCCACCTGTTCGTGCAGTGTTCGTCGTGCCTGACCGAGAGCGCGGTGGCTCCGCTGGACCTGGTGAAGGCGGCGTTTCCGATGTCCATCCATCTGCCGCTGATCCGCCGGTACCACTCGTTCATGCGGTGTCCGGCCTGCGGCCGCCGCACCTGGGTTCGGGTAACGTACCGGGCCTGATGCGCCCTCCCATGGACCTGGAGGACACCGAGGACCAACGGGCGTTCCGGGACGAGGTCCGGACGTGGCTCCACTCGAACGTCCCCCGGCCCCCGCTTCCGTCACCGGGCACGAAAGAGGGATTCGAAGCCCATCGAGCGTGGGAGCAGGCGGTTTCGCTGGCGGGGTACGCCGCCATCGGGTGGCCGAAGGAGTACGGGGGCCGAGAGGCCGACGTCGTCCTTCAGGCGATCTTCGAGGAGGAGTACCTGCTGGCGAACGGCCCCGAGCGAATCAGCGTGGTGGGGCAGAAGCTGATGGGCCCCACGCTGATGGCGCACGGGACGGCGGACCAGCGAGGCCGGTGGCTTCCCGGAATCCTTTCGGGCGAGGTCATCTGGTCGCAAGGGTTCTCCGAGCCGGACGCCGGGAGCGACCTCGCCGCCGTGAAGACCTCCGCCGTGCGCGACGGACGTCACCTCGTCGTCAACGGACAGAAGATCTGGACGTCGTACGGCGCCTTCGCCGACTGGATCTTCGCCCTGGTCCGAACGGATCGCGAGGCCGAACGTCATGCCGGTCTGACGTTCCTCGCCCTCGACATGCAGACCGAAGGAATCGAAGCCCGCCCGATCGTGCAGCTCGACGGATACGCCGGGTTCGCCGAAGTGTTCTTCACCGACGTCCGCGTCCCCGTGGACAACGTCGTTGGAGGGATCGGCAACGGATGGAGGGTCGCCATGACGACCTTGGCCGCGGAGCGCGAAGCTCCGGCCCGTCCGGCCGGCCGGTACCTCCGGGAGCTCGAGGAGTTGGCCCGCTTGACCGTGGCCCGTGGGCTGCAGGATGACGGAGGCATCCTGGATCGAATCGGATCCCTGGTCGTTCGAGCCGAGGCCTACCGGCGCCACACCCAGCGCGGCCTCACGCGGTTGTCCCGAGGCGAGCCGATGGGAGCGGAGGCCAGCGTGGCGAAGCTGCTGTGGTCGGAACTCGAACGCGGTGTGTTCGAAACCGGCCGCGAGGTGTTGGGCGGATATGGCTCCGCCACCGGAGGCGACGGTCCGCCGGACGATCCAGAGGACTGGAACTCGCGTTACTGGTTCGCGCGCGCCGCGACGATCTACGCCGGCACCAGCGAGATTCAGCGCAACGTGGTGGCGGAACGGCTCCTCGGTTTGCCGAAGGGGTGACCCGGCCGTGAACTTCGACTTCTCCGACGAGCAGTACGCGGTCCGCGATCTGGCCCGCGACGTGTTCGAACGCGAGTGGTCGGCGGCGCGGCTCCGCGAGCGATGGCAGTCCTCCGGCGTCGCCGACGACCGGGTGTGGAAGGCGCTGGCCGGGGTTGGGATCACCGGCCTCACTGTCCCCGAGGAGCACGGCGGGTTCGGCGGCGACCACACAGACCTCGTGTTGGTGCTGGAGGAAGCGGGCCGGGCCGGTGTCCCGGATCCACTGGTCGAGACGGTGGCCGTCGCCGCGCCGCTGCTCGCGGAGGCCGGAACTGACGACCAGCGATCCGAGTGGCTTCCGCGGATCGCGTCGGGCGACGTCCGGGCCGCGGTGCAGGTGGGTGATGACCCGTCCGTGGCAAGCGCCGACGAGGCTGCGTTCGTGATCATCCAGCGCGTTGAGGGGCTGCACCTCGTCACGACCGATGCCATCTCGATCAGGGCGGTCGCTTCCGAGGACCGCGCTCGTCGCCTGTACACCATCGTGGCCAACACGTCGCCGACGACGCTTTTGACGAGCGAGGGGTCCGCTGTCGACAGGATGAGGTCCCGTGGGGCCGCGGCCACCGCTTCGCTGTTGAACGGTGTGAGCATACGGCTGGTGGAGATGACGCTCGACCACGTGAAGGCCCGGCACCAGTTCGGGCGGCCCATCGGTTCGTTCCAGGCCGTGAAACACAAGCTCGCGTCGATGCACGTCGCGGTGGAGTCAGCGCGCTCTGCGGCCTGGTACGCCGCGTACGCGCTGGCGCGCGATCTCCCCGAGGCCACGCTCGCCGCTGCGGTGGCGAAGGCCGCCACGAACGACGCCGCCGCCGTGATCGGACACGAGGCTCTCCAATGTCACGGGGGGATCGGGTTCACCTGGGAGCACGATCTTCATCTTTGGCTGAAGCGGGCGCTCTCCCTTCAAGCCTCCTTCGGGACCACGCGACAACACCGGTGGCAGGCTGCCCGCGCACTGATCGAAAGGAGCGGCGCATGACCCCCGACGAGATGATCCGGGCATACGAGGAGCATCGAGCCGTCGAGGAGGCCCGGGACCTCGACGCCGTCGTCGCCACGTTCTCGGACGACTGCTTCCTGGAGAACCTGGCGCTCGGAACCCGGGCGGAAGGCCGCCAGGCCGTGCACCGATCCTACGAGGCGCTGTTCACTGCGTTCCCCGACCTGTCTCCCACCCAGGAGGGCTACGCGTATGGCGACGACATCTTCACGGGC
>JBHELE010000050.1:0-2985 GCA_046263235.1 Actinomycetota bacterium | reverse complement strand
GCCCACGAGGCAGCGTACGCCCGTGTCCTCAAGCGGCTGATGGAGGTCATGCGTACGGCCGAACGTGAAGCGGATCAGGTCCGGGCCGAGGCGAAGAGGGATGCCGAGGCCATCCTGAAAGAGGCCCGCGAGCAGGCGTCGCTCATCTCCGCATCCGCGAAACGGTCGGCCAAGCACGCCGAGAAGTCGAACGGGAAGAACGGTCGTTCCACCGACGAGAAGACGGCCTCCGCTCCAACAGACAAGGAAGACTGGACCATCGACGTCGAGATGCTGTGGGGGCGGTCCGAGCCGTAGCTGGAGCATGACCGACTCCGGCCCCACCGGGCGGGCCCTCGCCACGGCGATAATGGCCTCGCCATGCGCGAACGTCTGGACCAGCTCGAACACCGATACGAGGAGCTGACCCGGGAGCTGTCACGACCCGAGGTCGCCTCTGACCCTGTCCAGCTTCGGGACCTCGGCAAGCAGCACGCCGAGCTCGAACAGGTCGTCACCACCTACCGCGACTACCGCTCGGCACTGGCACACGTCGAGGAGGCCCGGGCCATGGCCAAGGAGGAGAAGGACCCCGAGATGCTGGAGTACCTCCGGGGTGAGGAGGAATCGTCCGAGGCCCGCGCGGCGGAGTTGGAGCGAAGGCTCGAGCGGCTCCTCGTTCCGAAGGATCCGAACGACGACAAGAACGTTCTCGTAGAGATTCGGGCGGGGACGGGCGGGGAGGAGGCTGCGCTGTTCGCCGGTGATCTCCTGGAGATGTACCGACGCTTCGCCGAGCGGCATCGATGGAAGACCGACGTGCTCTCGTCCACGCCGTCGGAGCTGGGCGGGTTCAAGGAAGTGGTCCTGGAGGTTCGCGGACCCGGCGCCTTCTCACGCCTCAAGCACGAATCCGGCGTTCATCGGGTCCAGCGCATCCCGGTCACCGAGTCCGGTGGGCGGATCCACACGTCCACGGCGACCGTGGCGGTGCTCCCCGAGGCCGAGGAGGTCGATGTGCAGATCGATCCCGACGACCTCGAGATCGACGTCTTCCGGTCTTCCGGTCCGGGCGGTCAGAGCGTGAACACGACGGACTCGGCGGTTCGAATCACCCACAAGCCCAGCGGGATCGTGGTGGCGGTCCAGGAGGAGCGGTCCCAGCGCCAGAACCGAGAGAAGGCCATGCGGTACCTGCGTTCGCGCCTGCTGGAGCGAGCTGAAGACGAAGCCCAGCAGAAGGAGGCCGCGACGCGGCGGGCGCAGGTCGGGACGGGCGAGCGGTCCGAGAAGATCCGCACCTACAACTTCCCGCAGAACCGCATCACCGACCACCGCATCAACAAGTCCATCCACAACCTGCCCACGGTCCTTCAGGAGGGCGACATCGACGAGCTGGTCGACGCGCTCCTGGAGCGGGAGCGGGCGGACCAGCTCATGGGCGGCGATGGCCACCGGCCGGCGAACGACGGCTGACGTCCTTCGTGCCGGCGCGGACTACCTGGCCCGCCACGGCGTGGATAGCCCCCGGGCGACCGCCGAGACTCTCCTGATGCGCCTGGTGGAAACCGACCGGGCGGGGCTGTACTCGGGGCGCGACGGGTTGGATCAGAGAACCGCCCGCCTGTTCGCCCGGTCCCTGTGCGCCCGGTGCCGCGGCACGCCGGTGCAGTACCTCACCGGGGAGCAACAATTTCGCGGCCTCACGCTGGCCGTGCAGCCGGGTGTGCTGATCCCGCGGCCGGAGACCGAGCTTCTCGTGGACGCGGCGGTGGCCGCGCTTCCTCCGGAGACGTCACCCGTCGTCGTCGACGTCGGCACCGGCACGGGCGCCGTCGCTCTGGCCATCAAACATTCGCGTCCGGACTCGCGGGTCCTGGCCACCGACGTGTCCGCTGAAGCGACCGAGACGGCCCGGGGCAACGCGGGCGCGCTCGATCTAGAGATCGAGGTGTTCGACGGCGACCTGTTCGATCCACTGCCGGTCATGCTTCGGGGCGTGGTCGACGTGGTGGTCAGCAATCCGCCCTATCTGACCGAAGAGGAGTACGAATCCCTGCCGGAAGAGGTCCGGGCCGAGCCGTTCGACGCCCTGGTGGGAGGCACGGAGGTACATCGGCGTCTGGTCGCCGAGTCGCCGGAGTGGTTGAAGGAGGGCGGCTGGCTCGTCGTCGAGATCGGGGCGGGGCAGGGGCGCGACGTTCGAGTCCTGCTCGAGGAGGGCCGGTTCGAGGACGTCGAGGTGATTCGAGATCTGGCCGGGCGCGACCGGATCGTCCGGGGCCGACTGGCGCGGCCGGCGTGACCGAAGTCTTCGAGGTCGATCCAAGAAAGCCGGACGTAGGGGCGGTGGCGGCGGCCTCGGAGGCCCTGATCGCCGGCGGCGTCGTGATCTTCCCCACCGAGACCGTTTACGGGATCGCGGCCAGGCCCGACGACCCGCTCGCGACCGAGCGTCTGTTCGCGGCGAAGGACCGGCCGCGGTCGCTGAACCTGCCGGTGCTCGTGTCGACCACGGTACAGGCCTGGGAGGTCTCGACCCCGCATCCCCAGGCCCGCCGGCTCGGCGCGATCTTCTGGCCGGGACCATTGACGATGGTCCTCCCAAGGACCGACCGATCCCGGCCGTGGGCGCTGGGGGATCGGGGCGAAACGATCGGCGTGCGGGTCCCGGACCATCCCCTGACGCGGACCTTGCTGGAGAACGTCGGCCCGGTGGCGGCGACCAGCGCGAACCCATCCGGCCAAGCGCCCCTCGCCGACCGAGCAGACCTCGTCCGTGCGTTCCACGGCCGGGCCGCCGTGATCCTCGCCCTCGCGCCGGGTGCAGCGGCGCCGGCCGGCGTTCCCTCGACGGTCGTCGGGTGGATCGACGGCGGACTGGAGATCCTCCGCTCCGGTGGGATCGGCGAAGCGGACCTGCAGCGGGCGGCGGAGGGCGAACCGGCGCAAGGTCAGTGAGTACACTTCGGCCGATGGCAACGGTCCTCCTCGTCTGCACGGGCA
>JBHELE010000049.1:0-6988 GCA_046263235.1 Actinomycetota bacterium | reverse complement strand
AACCGAGGCTTCCTTGGCGACCGACCCCGCTCGTTCGGCCATGCGCCGAAACAGGGACAGGCCGAGGAGCTCCGTTAGGATGTCCCGGCGCTTCCTGGCGTCGCCCACCAGGAACTCCGCGAACCTCCCCTGGGGCAATAGAACCGAGCGGGTGAACCCGTCGTAGGTCAGACCGATGGCGCGGGCGATCATCGGCTCGACCTCACGCACCCGGTCGGCGCCGTCCCCCGCCTGCTCCCATGCCCCGTCGGCGAAGCGCTCGAGCAGGATCTTCGTGCCGCCCTTCGCCGCGGGGGTCGAACGGGTCACCCGGTATCGGTCCCGACCCACCTCGAACTCCAGGGTCACGGCCATCCGGGGCTGACCCTGGCTCACCAGCTGGCCGACCCGGTCGCCGATTCGGTCGACCCGGCCGTACAGGGCGTAGGTCATGGCATCCAGGAGCGAGGACTTGCCGGAACCGGTTGGACCGCTGATGGCGAACACGTCGAGATTCGTGAAGTCGATCTCAGCGGGATCGCGAAACGCGGTGAAGCCGCGAACCTCCATGCGGAGCGGTCGCATCAGATCGGGGTCCCGGAGACTGCCACGGCCAAAGCGTACTCCGGTTCACGACGCGAATCACATTGTTGTAATTCGGCCACCGGCCCGGGCAAGCAGGCAGGGGCTCCGCGGCGGTGGACTACAGGTACAGCCGGGCCAGCCGGTCGGCCTCGTCTTCGAGCTCGGCCCCGGGTGGCCGTCGACAGCGGCTCGAAGGGTTTGAGCCGAACGCGGCCGTCGTCGACCCGCCACGCCCCGGCCACCATCCCGTCGACCAGGAAGGTCGACACGGATTGCGGAGTCTGGGCGTT
Organism: Actinomycetota bacterium; assembly: GCA_046263235.1. Classification (GTDB taxonomy): domain Bacteria; phylum Actinomycetota; class UBA4738; order UBA4738; family UBA4738; genus JBHELE01. The sequence continues at coordinate 6,134 of JBHELE010000049.1, read as the reverse complement.
GAACACGCGGGAGCGGTGCCGCTCGGGAAGGACGCCCGTCCGGCGGGCGTGAGCGAGGAGCATCGCGTCCCACGGCGCGATGAACCGCACGGGCGCCGGAATGTCAGGGTGGGGGAGCGGAGCGCCGGGCACGTCGAGGAGCTCGCCGCCCCCGTCGTCCCGGTACCGCCGAAGCCGGAGCTGCTCGAGCATCGGTCGAAGCGTGGCCAGGGGGACGCCGGTCCAGCTCGCTACGTCGGTGAGCGTGGCCGGGCCGTACGCCCGCAGGTACCGCCGGACCAGGTGGGGGAGGGCCTCGGCCTCCGACGCGGATGGCCCCGGTCCCAGCCACTGTTCGGCCAACCCATACAGGTCGGCCCGCGGGCGGTCCCACGTCCCGGAGGGCGGGATGCGGACCAGGTCGAGCCAGAGCCGCGCACCGTTGAACGTCTCGCGGGCGAACCCTGCCGCGGTCAGCGCGGCCACGAGATCGCGCTGCCGCCGGGGACCCTCGGCCAGCAACCCCCGGAGGACCTCCGCCGCCCGCGCGTACTCCCGCCCCGGCATGCGGGATCGGGTCGCCTGCAGCCACTGCCGGCGCCGCCACCCTCCGACGGCGGCGCTGAACAGCCAGAAAGCCCGAACCGAGGTCATGTGAATGGTGGTCCGCACGAGGGTCGCCTGTACGACACGTCGTCGTTCGAGCGCGAGCGTCAACGCCGACCGGTCGAAATCCCGCAACCGGCTCCACAGACTGATGTAGCCGGAAGGAGACCACTGTGTCTGGAGGCCCCCGACACGTTCCACGACGCTGGGGACCGGCAGGGCCGCGCGCTCGAGGAGCAGTTGACGTGCCAGCAGCGCCCGATTGAGCTGACGGGCGGAAAGAACCGAGCTACCCGTCCCGACCGACGTCGCCGAGAACCTCGTCGAACGCCCCGATCAGGTCGTCCGGAACGTCGCGGACGCCGTGCTCCGAGCGATAGTAGGCGAGGAATTGATCCCGGGGCTGTAGCGAGGAGAGCGGCGGGGCGGCGTCCACGGCTTCCTCGCGCTCGTACCGCAGCGACACGTCGACGGCGTGGGGGAGGGCGTCGCGGACGCGCTCGGCGATCCCCGGCACCGGGCCGTCGGTGTGCACGAATACTCGAAGGTGGGCATCCCGCAGGGCCTCCCCCTTCGCCAGAACCTCCTCCAGGGGGCCTTCCACGTCGACCAGTCGCCGACCGGCGGACAGGGCCACCTCGCGAACCTTCGAGGGCTTGCCGGCGCTCGCCTCGACGACCGTGACGGACTTCGTTTGCTCCTGCTCTCCGAAGTCGAGTTGCAGCAGTGAGCCGGCGTACCGCGTGGGAGACGGGGCGCCGCGCACGGCCTGGGGGCGATGGACGTGTCCCAGCGCCACGTATGACGCCGTCGCCGGGAGCCGGGAGGGCGAGACGGCGTACTCGATGCCGATGGTCACGTGATGCTCGCCGCCACCCGGGATGGCGCCGTCGGTGAACAGGTGCGCCATGAGGACGTTCACGCGGTCCGGGCGGAACGACTCCGCCATGGCGGCGAGGACGTTGCCGACCCCGTCCGCGTACGACTGATACCAGGCCTCCGTGGCCCGAAACAGCGCCGCGGCGTCCCCCAACCGTCGCGCGGGGACGAACGGGACGCACGCCACGAGCACGGATTCGGATCCGTCGGTGGACGGGACCTCGACCACGGAGCCCTGCTCCGGCGGCGCGACCCGCGGGATGACCGTCACGCCAATGGGGCCGAGGAGCTTCGACAAAGCCTCCCACCTGATGGGGGAATCGTGATTGCCCGGTATCGCCACCACCGGGATGCCCGCGACGTGAAGCCGGACCAACGCGTCGAACACCAGCGCGTCTGCCTCCGGGGCGGGGGAGCGGTGGTCGTAGACGTCGCCCGCGACGAGGACCGCGTCCACGCTCTCGTGCCGGGCGATCCCGATGACCTCGTCCAAGACGGCCTCGAACTCCGTGACTCTGGACCGCCCACGGATGGTCCGCCCCACGTGCCAGTCCCCGGTGTGCAGCAGCCTCATGGCGTCACGGTACCCCCGCGCGCTCCGACTCGAATTACAGGTTTGTGATTCTTCCGGGACGATTGTGCCACGAAATCCGAACGATCGGCGCAAGCCGAAGGGGCGGGATCGCTCCCGCCCCTTCGCGCCCTACGCGGTTGTGACCCGTCTCACTCCGACGGCGGGTACTCCGCTCCCTTGGTCTGGGCCGCGGATTCGATCTCGCCGTGGAGCTCGTCCAGGGTGGCCTGGACCGGTTCGCCCTTGATCATGATGCGCTGGATGGCGGCGTTCATGGCCGCCTCCACGTCAGACCAGTAGACGACGTTCGGCCGGTACCAGCCGTCCGACAGCGCGGCCTGGATGGCGTCGTACGTCGTTTTCTGCTCCTCCGGCACCTTCCCGAGGGCGTCGGCCCGCACGGACGCCCAGGCGTTCTCCACGACCAGGACCTCCTGAGCTTCCTTGGACATGATGAATTCCGCCAGCGCCACGGCGGCGTCCTTCTGCTGGCCGGTCACGCCCTTGGGAACCCCCAGGACCTGGCCGCCGATGACGTGTGCTGCGCGGGCCGGTCCGGCCCACCCCTCGTACACCGTGAACTCGGTCAGGAGCCCCTGGTCAGAGAGCTCGGCGGACGTGAAGGGCCAGTTCTGGGCGTACCACGCGGTCTCGCCGGTCAGGTTGTCGACCTCCGTGTCGTACTTCGCCTGGAGGCTCTCCTTCGCCACGAGCTCGTCCTGCCACAGCTGCTGCAGGGTCGTGAACGCGGCGACGGATCCCTGATCGTTCAGGATGAGCGGGTCACCGCCGTACGACACGATCCACTCGGAGATCGTGACTCCGAGCGGACCCGTGTCCGGCTGGCTGGCCAGCGACAGCGTCACCTTGGGCTGGCCCGCGGTCGCCTTGAGTTTCTCGGCAACGCTGATGTACTCCTCGACGGTCCTCGGCGGCTGTACGTTCGCCTCCTGGAACCTGGTGTTGTTCGCGTACGCGACGCGGACGTCCGGCTTGAACGGCAGGAAGTACTGCTTCCCGTCGAACTTCTGCGGCGTCAGCGCGGGCGTGACTCCGTCCGGGATCTGGACATCCGAGAGATCCTCGACGAGGCCGTCCTCGACCAGGACCGCCAAGGCCAGGTTGTCCTGCCCGAACAGGTGAATCGTCGGCTTGCCCGCACCGACGTCGACCTTCAGCTTCTGCGGAAGATCCTGCGCCGTGACCTGGGTGAGGTTGACCTTCGCGCCCGTCTCATCCTGGAACATGTCCAGGACCTGGCGCACCCCGGCTACCTCGGATTGGGCCACCGAGGTGCTGAAGGTGATGGTGACCCCGGAGAACTCTCCGCCCCCCGCGCCACCGCCGCCGCCGCCTCCGCCCCCGCCGCCACACGATGCTCCGACCAGGGCGACGACGGCCACCAGCGCCAGCCGATGCAACCCGTCTCGTCTCATTGGTTCACCTCCCTATCCCCCCTCATTGGGGGATACGTAGCCTGCGCCTCCGCAGGACGGTTCGAACGTCATCCTTTGACCGCACCGGCCAGGGCCCCGGGGCGCAGGTACCGCTGGAGGAAATACACGACCAACAGGATCGGCAGCGTGAGGACCGCCGCGACGGTAGCCATCTCCTGCTTGCTCCCCCGATCGATGGCCTGGAAAACCTGAAGCGGCAGGGTGTTCTGGTTCGTCGTCAGCAACCGCGCGTAGAGGAACTCGTTCCACGAGTAGAGCCAGACGAACAGCGACGCGACCGCGATCCCCCCGGCGGCGATGGGAAAGACCACGCGCAGGAGTGTCCCGATCTTCGATGCCCCATCGATCTGTGCGGCCTCCTCCAGATCGACCGGGACGGTCTCGAACGTTCCCACCAGGATCCAGGCGATGAACGGGAGCGAGCCGATCAGGTGCGCCAGGATCAGGCCGATGTAGTCGTCGACCAGCCCGAACTTGGCGAACCTGGTCGCCACGGAGATCCCGATCGTGAACTCGGGGAACATCCGGGTCACCAGCAGCCCGATGACGATGGTGTACCGAATGGCCGGCCGGAGCCGAGAAATCACATAGGCGGCCGGCGACGCGATCACGATCGCGAGAAGGGTCGTGACCGTGGCCACCACCAGGCTCTTGACGAGCGGAGGGACGAGCTCCCCTCCCTCGATGACTCGCTGCCACCACTGGAGGGTTGGATCGGTGATGAACAGATCCGGAGTCTCGCCGAACAGGGCCCTGCCGGGGGCGAAGGAGACCATGAACACGAGGTACAGGGGAAACAGCACCAGCAGCACCGACCCGATCACCCACAGCGGGAAGACGACCTTGAGCGGGCGGTCCAGCGGATCCCGCTTCCTCGCAACCGCGGTGCGTACGCTCATCGCTGGACCTCGCCGCGCACGGCCACGAACCGCAGGTACAGGACGATGAACACCATGATGATCCCGAACAGCACGATGGACGCCGACGCCGCGGTGAACGGATCGTTCGTCGGGGGAAGGTACCGATTCGCGATGAACGTCCCGAGGACCGGCTCGATTCCGCCCGCCAGGACCAGAGCCAGCTCGAAGATCCGGAACGCGTCGATGGCCCGCAGGATGATGGCCATCGTGATGTAGGGGACCAGCAGGGGCAGCGTGATCTTCCAGAACCGCTGCCACTTCGTCGCCCCATCCACGTCCGCGGCCTCGTAGATGTCCTCCGGGAGGGATTGCAGGCCGGCCAGGAAGATCAGGACCATCACGGGAAGGACCTTCCACATGTCGGCGATCGCCACGATGAACAGCGTCTTCCACCCCCCGGCGACGGTGAGGCCGATGGGATGGAAGTCCCAGTTGATGCCGGGAATCTTGCTGATGAGCTCGGCAAACCACAGGGTCACGGAGTTGAGATAGCCCGACCGCGAGAAGATCAGGAGCATCACGGCTCCCGACACGATGGTGGGGACGCCCAGAGGTACGAGGACGACCGTGCGGGCGAATCCCCGGCCGCGAAACGGCGTATGTAGCGCCAGCGCGACGGTGAGCCCAACGCCGATCTCCAGAGCGAGGGACAACAGCGCGACGATGACGGTGTTGACGACCGCTTCGCGAAACACCGCGTTTTCGAAGACCGCGCTGTAGTTCTGGACCGTGCCGAACGTTTCCCCACGCGGCGCGGTGAACGACAGCCGGAACGTGTCGATGATCGGAGCGACCGTGAACACCAGCACGTAGGCGACCAACGGGGTGATGAGGGCCAGCTGGAACCGGTACTTTCGGAACCAGGCGCCGACGGATGAGCGGCCCTGGACGCGCACCGCGACGGCCTCGGTCTGTGCGGCCATCAGGCCTGTTCGTGCTCGAAGATCGCGCTTCCGGTATCCGGATCGAAGAAGTGCAGGGCCGAGGTGTCGATGACCAGCTCGAGCTGTTCACCCACTCGAGCACCGGTGCGGGGGTTCAGCCTGGCGACGAAGACCGTCCGCTCGCTTCGAGCTTGCTCCTCGAGACTCTCGGCGGCCTCAGCGCCGACGTCTACGGCGAGCTCCTTCACGTCCTCCGTCATCGCCACCGGGGCCTCGACGGTGAAGTGGACCAGCACCTCGGCCCCGAGCGCCTCGCGCAAGTCGATGGATGCACGGATCCGGCGATCGTCTGGGGCATCCGCGACGAGCGTGGCGTCCTCCATGTCCTCGGGGCGGATGCCCACGATGACCTTTCGCCCCTCGAATGCCTGCAGGGCCGGCCGCTCCGACACCGTCTTGTCGTCGAGGCCAAGCTTGATCCCTCCGAACTCGACCGCCATCGCTCCGTTCGAGCGGCCGAGGTTCGCCTCGACCATGTTCATCGCGGGAGAGCCGATGAATCCCGCCACGAACAGGTTCTTCGGCCGCTCGTACAGGGTCTGCGGACTATCGACCTGCAGGAGCTTTCCCTTCCGCATCACCGCGACGCGATCGCCCATCGTCATGGCCTCGGTCTGGTCGTGCGTCACGTAGATCGTGGTTACGCCGAGGTCGTGCTGGATCCGGGCGATCTCCGACCGCATCTGAACGCGCAGCTTCGCGTCCAGGTTCGACAGCGGCTCGTCCATCAGGAAGGCCTGCGGTTCGCGAACGATGGCTCTCCCCATCGCCACCC
>JBHELE010000048.1:0-5603 GCA_046263235.1 Actinomycetota bacterium | reverse complement strand
CGCCGGGATTGAGCATCTCGAGCTTCGCCAGGATCGTCGGCTTCACCCCGCGGGTCACCTTCGACAGCGGTACCAGCGGCGTGTCGCCGACGGCGTCGAGGAACGTGTCCATCACCCGCACGGCCGGCTCCCTCCTTCCCGCGGACGCCCCATTGTCGCGCATCGGACGAGAAGCCCGGCGATCCGAGGCCGCACTACTGCCGGATGAGCTTGTAGATCCCGCCGGAGTCGCTGAAGTAGATGGTTCCGTCGGGGCCCCGCTCCAGCGACAGGATCCCCCTGGGGTGGTCGTAGATGACCGCCTGTGAGGCCACGCCGAGCCGGTCCGCCGTCAGGACGATCTCGCGAACGCGTCCCGTGTTGAACTCGCCGAGGAAGAGATGGCCCTCGGACCCCGTGAGGCCGCAGCTGGCGCAGAACACGGCTCCGGCCGGGGCGGTGGTCGGGTTGTAGAAGGCGAGGGGAAGGATTCGTGGAAGCGGTCCATCCTGATTCGTGTTCTGCGGCGCCGTCCCGGAGCACGTCTGATTCGGCCCCCACGCGTAGTTGCCCGCCGCCACGACGCGATTCAACTCGTCGTTGCAGTTGGGGCCGTTCTGTGAGTCGAACAGGTTCCCGGTTTGCGGATCGAAGGCGAACCCGTATCCGTTCCGGAAACCGAAGCTGTACACGTAGCCGTTGGCGCCGGTCGTGCCGACGAAGGGATTATCGGCGGGCACGGCGCCCGTCGCGGTCATCCGAACGAACTTGCCGGCCGTCACGGCGAGATTCTGGGCGTTGGCAGGATTGGTGGCGTCCCCGATCTGCGCGTACAGCCTTCCGTCGGGACCGAAATGGATGATCCCGCCGTTGTGGGCCTGCGCCGGGCGGACGTTGCTGGTGAAGATGACCGACGCCGCGGGCGATTGCAGGGTGCGGATCTCGATTCGAAGGATCTGGTTCTTCGGCGAGTTGCGGATGCGCCCTCCGACGCGCCGTGTGGCGTAGGCGTAGATGTACGCCTGGCCGGACGTGAACTGCGGATGAAGCGCCAGGCCGAGCAACCCGCGCTCCCCTTCGGTCAGGACGTTCCTCACGGTGAAGACGTGGGTGTCGGACCTGGAGACCGGATCGTAGGCGCGAATCTCGCCGGTGAAGCGCTCCGCGTAGTAGATCGTTCCCGTCGACGACAGGGCGAAGGCCGCCGGGAAGTCGAGGTTGGTCTTCACGGCCGCTGCCGTGATCATCTGGGCGCCGGCGGGGAGCGCGGGGATCAGGAGTCCGACAAGCACGGCAACCAGCAGGATCCGTCTCATTCCGTGGATTCTCTCAGGTGAGCGCTGGTGCGGTCCCGCGGATCGGGGCCGCTCCGACCGTCGCTACACGAGCCGGTAGATCGCGTCGTCGACGCTGAAGTAGAGGGAACCGTTCGGTCCTCGCTCCATCGACAGGATCCCCTTCGAGCCGTCATACACGACCGACTGCGACGTGACGCCCAGCCGGTCGGTGGTGAGCGTCACCTGCCGGATCCGCCCGGTGTTGAACTCGCCGAACAAGAGCTTTCCGGCGGCTCCGGTCACGCCGCACCCGCTCGACGCGCAGAAGGCGACGCCGGTTGGTGCGGTGGTCGGCGTGTACCAGTACAGCGGCATGATCCGCGGCTGCGGGCCGTCCCGATTGGTGTTCTCGGGCGCCGTCCCCGAGCAGGTCTGGTTCGGTCCCCACGCGTAGTTCTCACCCGGATCGATCCGGTTGAGCTCATCGTTGCACGAGGGCCCGTTCTCCGTCTCCCACAGATCACCGGATTCGGGATCGAAGGCAAGCCCGAACGAGTTCCGGTGGCCGAAGCTGTACAGATAGTTGCCGGCGATCGGGTTGTCGGCCGGAACGGTCCCGTTCCTGTTCATCCGAACGATCTTCCCGGCGGTCGAGGTCAGGTCCTGGGCGTTGGCCGCACTGTGGCTCTCGCCGATGACCGCATAGAGCTTCCCGTCCGGCCCGAACAGGATCCGCCCCCCATCGTGATACTGACCGGGAGCCGTGTTGCTGGCGAAGATCACGGTCGCGGTGGGCGACTGGCCGGGGCGGATACGGATCCGAAGGATCTGGTTCTGGAGCGACGGCGTGGTCCTGGTGGCATAGGCATAGACGAACGGCTTTCCCGACGTGAGCTGGGGATCCACCGTCACCCCGAGCAACCCCTGCTCTCCCTGGGTCGAGAGGTTCGTCACCCTGAAGAAGAGCGTGTCGGAGCCGGTCGAGGGGTCGTAGACCCGGATCTCGCCCGTGAACCGCTCCGCGTAGACGATCTTGCCGGCCGGTGTGAGCGCGAACGCCGCGGGAAAGTCGAGGCCACCCTTGACCAGCTGCGCCCCATACGTCTGGGCATGCGCCGGGCTGGCGGGCACCATCAGGACCAGCAGGATCGGGACGATCAGGAACCGTCGCACGCGTCACCATTGTGTCACGAGCCTTGTTCATCGCTCCGCCGCATCTGAAGATGGCTCGGTGAACGAACGGGTCCTGCTGATCGAGGACGATCCGTCCATCCGCGAGATCGCCACGCTCGGCCTCACGGGAGCGGGGTTCCGGGTCAGCGCGAAGGGGGACGGCCGGGAGGGACTCGAGCTCTTCCGGCGGGAGCCGTTCAACGTGGTCCTGCTCGACGTCATGCTGCCGTCGGTCGATGGGTTCGAGGTCTGCCGGGAGATCCGAAAGGACAGCGCCGTGCCGATCGTGATGCTCACCGCCCGGACCGACACCACCGACATCGTGGTCGGGCTGGAGCTCGGCGCGGACGACTACGTGACGAAGCCGTTCGAGATCGCGGAGCTGGTGGCCCGGATCCGGGCCGTCCTTCGCCGCTCCGCGTCGGAGCCACCTCAGCCCGCCCTCACCGTCCACGATCTGGTGATCGACCCTGCCGGCTTCACGGTGCGGAAGGGCGGCTCCGAGGTGACGCTCACCGCGACAGAGTTTCGCTTGCTCCTGGAGATGGCGCGCCGTCCGGGGCAGGTATTCACGCGCCAGCTCCTGCTGCAGCGGGTGTGGGACTACGAGTTCCTGGGAGACTCTCGCCTCGTCGACATGGCGGTGCAGCGACTTCGGTCGAAGATCGAAGACGATCCCTCGCAACCGGCCATCATTCGGACGGTTCGCGGGGTGGGCTACCGCCTGGAGAAGGACTAGGAGCGGCGGATGCCGCGGCGCGTCGCAGCCCCCCGGAAGCTTCGAACCCGCCTGACCGTCGCGTTCGTCCTGGTGGCGGCGGTGGCGGCGGGCGCGCTGGCCGGCGGCACGTACCTGCTCGTTCGGCGGGCCAGGCTGTCGGATTCGGCGTCTACCGTGGTCGATCAGGTCCGGCGGAACGTGGAGGTGGCGGGGCTGATCCTCGAGGCGCCGCGGCCCAAGGCCGAGACGACAAGGGAGCTCCTCGGGCGGCTCGGCACGGAGAGCTCCGAGACCGTGGCGATCGTGCGAGGGGTGGAGTTCGGGTCGATCTCCCACACGTTCGGAGAGGTCCCGGCAGACCTGGTCGGCCTGGTGCGGCAGGGCAACCTCGCCTACGAGCGAGTGACCATCCGAGGCGTTCCGTACATCGTGGCCGGAGCGCCCGTGGACGGGCGGCGCACGTCGTTGTTCACGTTCGTATCCGAACAGACCCTGTTCGACGACCTCTCCCAGCTCGGCTTCGTGCTGCTGGCCGGGTGGGGGGTGGTGGTCCTGCTGGCGGGGCTGGTGGGGGCGGTGTTGGCGCGGCGGACCCTGGCGCCGGTGGCCCGAGCCAGCGATGCCGCGCGCTTGCTGGCCGAGGGGCTGCTCGAGACCCGCCTGCCGGAAGGGGGCAACGACGAGTTCGGCGCGTGGGCTTCGTCCTTCAACGAGATGGCCCAGGCCCTGGAGTCGAAGATCGATGCGCTGCAACAGGCCCGCGACCGGGAGCGGCGCTTCACGTCGGACGTGTCGCACGAGCTCCGAACCCCACTCACGGCGTTGGTGGGCGAGGCCTCCGTTCTGCGTGAGCACATCGAACGGATGCCCCAGGAGGCGCGCCGGCCGGCCGAGATGCTCGTGAGCGACGTCGGCCGGCTGCGCCGGCTGGTCGAGGAGTTGATGGAGATCTCGCGCCTCGATGCCGATGGGGCGCTGCGGCTGGAGCACGTCGACCTCCGCTCGTTGATCGACGGGGTCATTCGGTCGCACGGGTGGAACGGCCGGGTCCGGACCACGCTCGAGCCGGTGATGCTCGAGACCGACCGTCGCCGCCTGGAACGGGTGGTGAGCAATCTCGTCGGCAACGCCGTCGAGCACGGCGCATCCGACGTCACCGTGACCGCAGGGATCGACGACGGCGGGCTTCGCATGGAGGTCGCCGATCACGGCCCGGGGATCGGTCCCGAGGATCTGCGGCACGTGTTCGAGCGTTTCTACAAGGCGGACCCGTCGCGCAGCTCGCGCGGGAGTGGCCTGGGGCTGGCCATCGCCCTGGAGAACGCCCGTCTGCTCGGAGGCGACATCGCTGTGCGGAGCCGCGTCGGCGTCGGCACCCGGTTCACGCTAACGCTCCCCGTGACGCAACGGTTACCGCGCGGAGAGCCGGCCGTTTCGTCGGCCCTCCACGATGAGGCCACGACCGGCGAGAAAGGAGGAGTGGCATGAAGCGCCTCATCGGGGTGGCAATCGGATTCGGACTCTTCGCCGCGGCGTGCGCGGGGGAGGGTGCAGTCAGCGTGGGGCCGATCGACTCGCCGTCGGCGTCCCCCTCGACCCCGCCGGCAGGGACTCCGGCTCCCACGCCGTCGGCGACCTCGACGGCCCCGCCGTCGGGCAGCACCGTCACGTACGAGGTGTGGTTCACGTACGGAGAGCACCTGTTCGTCACGAAACGGACCCAGCCCGCCACGGTCGCGGTCGGGAGCGCCTCGCTGAACGCGCTGCTGGCGGGGCCCTCGGGCCCGGAGCGGTCCGCCGGCGTCGGTACGACCGTTCCCTCGGGGACGAAGCTCCTGGGTCTGAACATCGAGAACGGGATCGCCACCGTGGACCTCAGCTCGAACTACGACGACGGCGGCGGTTCGCTCTCCGAACGCATGCGCCTGGCCCAGGTGGTCTACACGATGACGCAGTTCCCCACGGTCCAGGGCGTGAACTTTCGAATGGACGGCCGCGCCGTCGAGACGTTCTCGGGTGAAGGCATCGTCGTCGACGAACCGCAGACGCGTGCCGACTACGACGACCTGCTCCCGCCGATCCTGGTCGAGACGCCGATCGTCGGGCAGCGCGTGACGAGCCCGGTGACCGTGTCCGGGACGGCCAACGTGTTCGAGGCGACGGTGAGCATCCGCATCCTCGACGAGGACGGAAAGAAGATCGCCGAGTCGTTCGACACCGCGACGTGCGGAACGGGCTGTCGAGGCGAGTACTCCGACACGGTCCCGTACCAGGTCGACAGTGACCAGCAGGGCACCGTCATGGTGTTCGAGTCGAGCGCCAAGGACGGCAAGCCGACGAACGTGGTCAGGATCCCGGTGACGCTAACCGCCTAGCGCCTGACCCTGCACCGTGTTTGACGGGCGGAGCGGACGGGTGGCCGCTCCGCCCGTCTAGCTTGCCACGACTCGGAC
>JBHELE010000047.1:0-3861 GCA_046263235.1 Actinomycetota bacterium | reverse complement strand
ACCGGTCCAGGCGCTGGTCGGCGGCGTTCTGTCGCTGCACGCCATCAAGCGAATGCTCGAGATGGGCGACACCGAGGCCGCGGCGTGCCTGGTCGATGAGATCTCGGACCGGCTGAAGGACGAGGCCGACGACCTGCGTGGCCTCATGCGCGGTCTTCGGTCTGCCGGGCTCGAAACCGACGGCATCCTGCCGGCCCTGCGTTCGCTGTGCGACCGGCTGTCCCGGCAGGGTGGGATCGACGTCGAGCTCACGGTGGGGGCCGTCGGCGATCTCCCGCCCGATGTCGAGACCGCCGCGTATCGCGTCGTCCAGCAAGCGCTGACCAACATCGAAATGCACGCCGCCGCCACCAGAGTGACCGTTCGGACCCGCAGGACCCGGCGGCGCCTCGACATCGAGGTCGCGGACGACGGACGCGGGTTCGATCCTCAAGCGATGCCGGCCCTGGCTCGGCGGGGTCACGTGGGGTTGGCTTCGATGCGAGAGCGAGCCGAGCTGTGCGGCGGGACCCTTTCGATCTGGAGCCGCCCGGGTGCCGGGACCCGCATCCGCATTCGCCTTCCCCTCGCCTAAGGCGGCGCCCGGTCCCCCGTCGTGTCATCGTCCGGCGCGGCCGAAGGCTGATTGCCTGACGCCGTCGGCGACGGCGAGGGGTTCGGCGAAGGCGACGGTGACCCACCTCCTCCGGGCACACTGATCGACGGAATGGGAACAACCCCCGTCGGCGACGGGGACGGCGAGGGCGGCGGTGGCGGCGGTGGCGTCGGCGACTGGACGCCGGAAGGGCTCCGGTCGTACGGCGTGAAGTCCGGCCGGGCGAAGTTCTCGACCGGCAACCCTTCCATCGCGACCGACATGACGTCCTGCCAGATGGCGGCCGGGATCGAGCCACCGGTCACGCCGGTCAGGCCCTGAACGCCCTCCATGGGCTTCTCGGATTTCGCATAGCCGACCCAAACGCACGCCGCGAGCTGCGGTGTGTATCCACAGAACCACGCGTTCTTATAGTCCTGATCCGTGCCGGTCTTGCCGGCGACCGGCCTGCCGATGTTCGCCGCGGTCCCGGTCCCCCGAAGCACGACCTGCTGCAGCGTGTAGGTGGCCATGTCGGCATCGTTCTCGTCGAGCGCTCTCTCCGCCGACGTGTCCGGCTTGTCGAGCTCCTCGCCTCCCGCGTCGTTGACACGGCTCCACGCGAACGGGTCGCGCTGTTCGCCGCGCGCGGCGAGCGTGGCGTAGGCGTCCGTCATCTCGAGCGGCGTGACGCCCTGCGTGCCCAGGGTGATCGAGCAGACGTCCTGCAGCTCACTCTGGATTCCCATGCGATGCGCCACGTCGATGACGCTCTCGGGCTGCACCTCCACGACGAGCTGGGCGAAGATCGTGTTGACGGAGTGTGCCGTGGCGTCGAGGAGGGACATGGTCCCGGCGGACTCGTCGGCGTAGTTGTGCACCTTCCACGGCTTGCCGTCCGTGTAGCACCGCCTGTTGGGGATGGTGAGCTCGGGTGGCCCGTTCCAGAACGACCTCGGCGAGATCCGCTGCTCGTAGGCGGCCGTCAACGTGAACGGCTTGAACGCGCTCCCGGCCCCCCGGTGGGCCTGGAAGGCCGCATTGAACTTGTCCTTGTCGAAGTCCTTCCCGCCGACCAGGGCCCGGATCGCGCCGCTGTTCGGGTCGATGGCCACCACCGCCGCGGTCGGGTCGGTGGGGCCGGGGAGGTGATCGGCCACGGCCTGCTCCGCGGCCCGCTGGGTCTTCGAGTCCAGCGTGGTCCGAACGCGAAGCCCGCCGCTGTAGGTGAGCTCCTCGCCGAACTGGTCGAGCATCTGCCGGCGGATGTAGTCGATGAAGTAGGGATAGCGACCGGTGGTCCGGGCTCGTCGTTTCTTCACCACCACCGGTTCGGTCTTCAGCGTCTCGACCTCGCTTCGTTCGACGTATCCCTGCTCGGCCATGAGGCTGAGCACGAGGTTCCGCCGTTCCTTCGCCGCGTCCGGTTTGTCCACCGGGTCGTACGTGCCGGGGCTCTTGATCACGCCGGCCAGGGTGGCCGCCTGAAGGACCGAAAGGTCCTTGGCCGGGACGCCGAAGTACGTCCGGGCAGCGGCCTCCGCGCCGTACGCGCCGTTGCCGAAGTACACCGTGTTCAGGTAGCGGTGGAGGATCTCGTCCTTCGAGTACTTGTGGTCGACCTTCACCGCCAGGATCGCTTCCTTGAACTTTCGCGTGATGGTGCGCTCGCTCCCCGTGTAGACGTTCTTCACGTACTGCTGGGTGATGGTGGAACCGCCCTGCTCGATCTCCCCGTGCGTGACGTTCGTCCACGCGGCCCGGAAGATCCCCAGCAGGCTGATCCCGCCGTGGTGGTAGAAGCCTCGGTCCTCCACGGCGATCACGGCATTACGCAGCGAATCGGGCATGTCCTGGAACGAGATGTCGGTCCGGTTCACCGCGGCATGGAAGGAGGCGATCCTCTTGCCGTGACGGTCGTAGACGAACGTGGTCTGCTGGCTGGGCGGGGTGGCCGGGACGTCGATCAGCGCATACACGATGAAGAACGTCGCGATGACGCCGATGATCGCCACGAGGGGCGCGGCGGCGAAGGCCCACCAGTAGCGGCGAAAGAAACTCCGGTCCGTTCGCTTGGTGGTGGGCTTACGGCGTTGGGGCGTCGCCCCGCGTCTGTGCTTGCCCCCGCCGGGGCTGGTCTTGATGGCCACCGCGGCCGATTCTACCCGTGGCCTGGTTCGCTACTCGTGGAGAAGGCGTAACGAAGCGGTCACGGCTCGGTAGGTGCTGTCTGCTCATGTGGGGGCGTGATGCGAGCTCTGGCCGTCAGCCCACCGACCGGGCCTGGAACGCCTCGGTGAGGTGGTTCCAGCAGCACCCCACGCAGACCTCGACCACGTAGCACATCGAGTTCGTGTGGGCCGCGGCGATCGACAGGCCGTCCTCCACGCGCCACGCCCGGCCGTTGTCGCGGCCGGCGCCGTCCGCGTAGACGTAGGCGAGGAGGCGAAGCTCTTCCTTGTTACAGACGGGGCAGGGACGGGTGGCGTCGGTCCCGAGGTTCTTCGCCGCCCGGAGCAGCTCGGGGTGGGCGTCGCAGATCTCCAGCTGGGAGGTCAGACCGCGCCGGAACTCCCGAAGCAGGGCCCGCTTGGCTAGCGTGTAGTCGACGACCCCCATGTCCTGGCGGCGGAACGCGGCGCGCGGTATCCCGCGGGGGGCGGGGACCTCCCAGGAGTCGGACATCGCGCGCCATTCTACTCGCTGCCCCGGGGCCGGCCAGCCCGCGTGGGCTATCCGAGATGGACGAAACGGGCCACCGAGGGCACGCCCGCGGAGTTCACGAGGAACAGCATGTAGTACCCGGGAGGGGCAAGCGTCGGCTTGGGCGGCGCGGCCACCTGGACTCCGCCCTCTCCACGTGCGAAGGACACCTGGACGAATCGCTGATCGAAGTCAACGGCGTGCGTCGTCGCCCCCGGCCGGACGAGCACGACCCGAGCCACGTCGGCGGCGTCTGGAGTGGTCACCCCGAACGATTGCCCGTAGGTCACGGCATCCGGGGCAGCGCCGATGGTGGGGCGGGGTCCCTCGAAGAGATACGGGGGGCTGTAGATCTCCGCCGTCTCCGGCTGCGAGCCCGAGTCGGAACCGGCGGAGAATACGCGACCGTCGGGCAGCAGGACGGCCGTGGAGTGATAGGTCCGCTGGACGTGCTGAGCGGCCATCAGACGCCAGGTCCCCGTGGCCGGGTCGTACAGCTCTGCTTCCAGGACCGGCTGCCGGTAGAAGCCACCGACCCGGCCCCCTCCGACGGCCAGCGCCGTGCCATCCGGGAGGAGCACCAG
>JBHELE010000046.1:0-10395 GCA_046263235.1 Actinomycetota bacterium | reverse complement strand
CAGGGCACCGTGGCCCCGATCTGTTTCTCGGTTCGGTCTGCCCGACGGATCGGATCGGCGCTGCGACGGTTCGGACCGGACGTCGTGCACGCCCACGAGCCGCTGTCACCGTCCGCCGGGATGTTGGCGACGATCCGCTCGGCCGCCCCCGTCGTCGGGACGTTTCACGCGTTCACGGAGCGTTCGGCCCTGCTGACCACGGCCGCGCCCGTCCTTCGCCCGGTGTGGCGGCGGCTGGCGATCCGGATCGCCGTGTCGGAAGCCGCGGCGGCGTTCGTGGGGCATCGCTTCTCCGGACCGGTTCGGATCGTTCCGAACGGTTGCGACGTCGACCGGTTCGGCGCCGCTCAGCCGGCGCCGGGGCTGCCCGAGGGACGACGGCTGCTCTGGGTCGGCCGCCTCGACCCCCAGAAAGGCTTCGGCGTCGCGCTGGCGGCCGTGGAGAGACTGATGGCGACGCACGCCGATGTGATGCTCGTCGTGGTCGGTGACGGCCGGGACCGAACAGTTCTTGATCGAATGCGGAGGGAGGTCCGTTCTCGCGTGCGTCTGGTGGGGTCGGTTCCGTACGACGAGCTGCCGCGGTACCACGCGGCATGCGAGCTGTTCATCGCGCCCTCGCTCGGCCAGGAGAGCTTCGGCATGGTCCTGGTCGAAGCGATGGCGGCCGGCCTTCCCGTCGTCGCCACCGACATTCCGGGCTACCGGGAGGTCGTTCAGAATAAAACGGACGGGCTCCTAGTGCCGCCGAACGATCCCGACGCGCTCGCCGCGGCCGTCGGACGGATCCTGACCGATCCGGCGCTGGCCGGGCGGCTGTCCGAGGCCGTGCGCGCGCGGGCCGAACGATACCGGTGGCGCACGGTCGTGGACGAGATCGAAGGGATCTACGCCGAGGCGCTGGCTTCGGCTGGCCGGCCGACGCGACGGTGACGCCCGGCCTCGATAGAGGCCTCGACCGCGATCGTCACCCCGTTAAGATGGCGCCATGGTGGCCGTGTGGGTCGTCGTGGGCGTGCTCGTGGTCGTGTTGCTGTACGGGATCCTGACGTACAACCGGCTGGTCCGGCTGCGGGTTCGGACCGAGAACGCGTGGTCCCAGATCGATGTGCAGCTCCGACGCCGGTACGACCTGATCCCGAACCTCGTCGAGACGGTGAAGGGATATGCCGCGCACGAGCGGGAGGTCTTCGAGGAGGTGACGCGGGCTCGCGGCGCGGCTCGGGCCGCTTCGGGCGTTCAGGACCAGGCCGACGCCGAGAACCAGGTGACCAGGAGCCTCCGGCAACTGCTGGCCGTCGCCGAGAACTACCCGGAGCTCAAGGCGAACGAGAACTTCCTCGCGCTGCAGGAGGAGCTGACCTCGACCGAATCGAAGATCGCGTTCGCCCGCCAGTTCTACAACGACCAGGTGGCCTCGCTGAACACGTTGATCGGTAGCTTCCCGCCGAACATCGTCGCGGGGATGGTGCGAGCGACGCCGCGGGAGTTCTTCGAGATCGAGGAGCCGACGCGGGGACCCGTGTCCGTGCAGTTCTAGGCGCGGCCCCGCCGGTGCCGCCGTAGCCGATGTACGAGCAGATCGCCCGCAACAAGCGACGGACGGTGCTGATCGTCCTCGGCACGATCCTGTTCGTCGGCGCCGTCGGCTACCTGTTCGGCCTGCTGTTCGACGCCGGCATCGCCGGGCTGGTGGTTGCCTTGGTCATCTCCGCCGTGCTGTCGTACGCCTCGTACGTCTCGGGTGACCGGTTGGTGCTGCGGGCGGCCCGGGCCCGCCCCGTGACGCACGACGAGGCTCCGCGGCTGCACAACATCGTGGAGGGCGTGGCCATCGCCGCCGGAGTTCCGAAGCCGGCCATGTACGTCATTCCGGAGCGAAGTCCGAACGCGTTCGCCACGGGTCGCGACCCCGAGCATTCGTCGATCGCGGTGACCGAAGGCCTGCTCGAGGTACTGAATCGAGTCGAGCTCGAGGGGGTCATCGCCCATGAGATGGCCCACATCAAGGACCGCGACATCCTGCTGGGAACCATCGTGGCGACATTGGTGGGCTCCGTCGTCCTGATCGCCGAGTTCATGCTGCGGTGGTTCTGGTGGGGCGGCGGCGTGGGGGGACGGCGCCGCGGCGGCGACGGCGGCGGTCAGGGGTTCGCCCTGCTCGCCGTGGCCGGCCTTATGGTGGCGATCCTGGCGCCGTTCATCGCGCAGGTCATCCGGCTGGCCATGTCGAGGCGTCGGGAGTACCTCGCCGACGCGCAGGGCGCCATGTTGACGCGCTATCCGCCCGGGTTGGCCTCGGCCCTTCGCAAGATCGCCGCGGACACCACGCCCCTGCGCGTCGCGAACAATGCCACGGCGCACCTGTGGCTCAGCCAGCCATCCCGCACCCCCGGCGAGGGCACCCACTGGTTCGAGACGCTGTTCTCGACCCATCCGCCGATCCAAGAGCGCATCCGAATCCTTGAGGAGATGTGAAAGTCCCGCGGGATCGTTGTAGGGGCCATCCCGGGCCGTTAGCATCCGCCTCGAACCGGGGGTTCGTCGCTCACTCGTAGGAGGAAGAACTCGATTGGCGCTGTCTCGCCGCGGCATTGCCGCGACCGTAGCCTCCATCGTCCTGCTCGGCGGGGCCATCGCTGCCGGGCTCGTCTTCATCGGTGGTCGGGGGATCGGTCCCCTGGCGGACGCGGGCGACGTGAGCTCCCCGCCGGCGCCGCCCCCGGTCTGCCCCTTGACCGGCGTGCAACGCAAGGTCCCGAACCGGCCGGCCCTGGCCGTCAAGGTTGAGAACATCCCGTCCGTTCGGCCACAGATCGGGCTGTCGCACGCGGATATCATCTATGAGGAACCCGTCGAGGCGGGCATCACGCGGTTCATCGTGATCTATCAGTGCGAGGGCTCGGAGAGGGTTGAACCCATCCGCAGCGCCCGACTGACCGACCCGAGCATCCTTCGGCAGTTCGGCAGACCGGTGTTCGCGTACGCGGGCGGCGTGCCACAGGTCGTCTCGGCCGTTCGCAGGGCCGGCCTGATCGACGTGAACTTCGTCAAGGACCCGTCGGCCTACCATCGCGACCCGGCCCGCCTCTCGCCGCACAACCTCTTCGCCAGCACCGCCGACCTCTACGCCGCCGCCGATTCACCGACCGGAGTGCCCGACCCCGTGTTCTCGTACTCGCCCACCCGGCCGAAGGCGAAGCGTATTCACGAGATCCACATCCCCTTCTCGTCCTCGTCCGACGTGTACTGGCGGTGGAGCTCCGACAAGAGGGCCTGGGTTCGGTCGCATGGTGACGTCCCCCACACGTACTCCGACGGCACTCAGGTCAACGCCCGCAACGTCGTCGTCCAGGTCGTGAAGCTGCGCGACACCGGCATCGTCGACGTGAACGGCGTGGCCTCGCCGGAGGTTGTCGCGACCGGGAAGGGGACCGCGTTCGTCCTTCGCAACGGCCGCATGATCAAGGGAACGTGGGTCCGGGACTCTGAGGACGACATCACGAAGTTCCTGGACTCCAAGGGGCAGGAGATCCCGCTCGATATCGGCAACACGTGGGTCGAGCTCGTTCCGAACGACATCCCGACCACCACGTCGTAGCCCGGCTCGACTTCTCGGGCGCCCAGGTCGTCAGCCCACCGCCCCGGCGGCCCGCGAGTACACTGGCTTCGAACGTCTCCGCACCGTTCGGCGTTCGTCAGGAGGGTTTCGCATGAACAACGAGACCGGGACGCTGCGGGTCAAGACGGGTCTCGCCGAGATGCTCAAGGGCGGGGTGATTATGGACGTCACCACCGCCGAGCAGGCCAAGATCGCGGAGGAGGCGGGCGCTGTCGCGGTCATGTCCCTCGAGCGGGTTCCCGCCGACATTCGAGCCGAGGGTGGCGTGGCTCGAATGGCCGACCCCAACAAGGTCGTGGAGATCATGGAGGCCGTCTCCATCCCCGTCATGGCGAAGGCGAGGATCGGCCACTTCGTCGAGGCCCAGATCCTGCAGGCCCTCGGCGTGGACTACATCGACGAGAGCGAGGTGCTCACGCCGGCGGACGAGGAGCACCACATCGACAAGTGGCAGTTCACCGTCCCGTTCGTTTGCGGAGCGCGAAACCTCGGCGAGGCGCTGCGGCGAATCGCCGAAGGGGCCGCGATGATCCGGACGAAGGGCGAGGCGGGGACCGGAAACGTGGTCGAGGCTGTGCGCCACATGCGACAGATCCAGGGCGAGATTCGACGGCTGACGTCCCTCCGCGACGACGAGCTGCAGGGTGCGGCGAAAGAGCTGCAGGCGCCCCTCGAGCTGGTCCGCCAGGTCGCGGCGACTGGAAAGCTCCCCGTGGTCAACTTCTCCGCCGGCGGAATCGCCACCCCGGCCGACGCCGCGTTGATGATGCAGCTGGGGGCCGAAGGCAACTTCGTCGGCTCCGGGATCTTCAAGTCGGAGGACCCGGCGGCGCGGGCCCGGGCCATCGTGGAGGCCACGACGTACTACCAGGACCCCGACATCCTGGCGAAGGTGTCGCGAGGCCTCGGCGAACCGATGCGGGGCCTCGACATCGCGGAGCTCGGTGAGGAGGGCCTGCTCCAGACGCGAGGCTGGTGATGAAGGCCGGCGTTCTCGCCCTCCAAGGCGACTTCCGGGAGCATGCGTCGATGTTCTCGGAGTGTGGGGCCACACCGGTGCTGGTTCGAACCGGGGAGGATCTGGCCGGCGTCGACTGCCTGGCCATCCCGGGTGGTGAGTCCACGACCATCGGGAAGCTCGCCCGGGAGCACGGTCTGGTGGACCCGATCCGCGACCGGGTCCGCGAGGGCCTACCGGTTCTCGGAACGTGCGCCGGGATGATCGTCATGGCCCACGAGGTCGGTGGAGGCGAGCCCTTGCTCGACGTCATGGACATCGCGGTGGAACGCAACGCCTACGGACGTCAGGTCGACTCGTTCGAGGCCGATGTGGAGGTCCGCGGCGTCGGTCCCGTTCGCGCGGTGTTCATCCGCGCCCCTCAGGTCAGCCGCGTCGGCGAGGCCGCGGAGGTCCTGGCGGAGCACGCCGGGCTGCCGGTGGTGGTCCGGCAGGGCCGGCTCCTGGCCGCCTCGTTCCACCCGGAGATGGCCGGCGACCCTCGGCTTCATCGGCTAGTCCTGGATCAGGCGGACTAACGGCATGTCGGGGCATTCGAAGTGGAGCACGATCAAGCGCCGAAAGGGGGCGCAGGACGAGCGGCGCGGCCGGCTGTTCGGGAAGCTGCTCCGAGCCATCGAGGTGGCGGCCCGCGAGGGCGGACCGAGCATGGAGGGCAACATGACGCTGGCCTCCGCCGTGGAGAAGGCTCGCGATGCCTCGGTGCCCACCGACAACATCGAGCGGGCCATCAAGCGCGGCGCCGGTGACACGGGCGGGGCGCGGTTCGAAGAGGTCACGTACGAGGGGTATGGACCCGGCGGTGTGGCGATCATGATCAATGCGCTCACCGACAACCGAAACCGCACCGGTCAGGAGATCCGGCACACGTTCACCCGCCTTGGCGGCAACCTCGGCGATCCCGGAAGCGTGGCCTGGATGTTCGACCGGAAGGGGTTCCTGGTGGTGGACAAGTCCACGGCTCCGGACGAGGAGCAACTTCTGGAGATCATCACCGACGCCGGCGCCGACGATCTTCGCGACTCCGACGACCAGTGGGAGATCGTGACCGCGTCGGAGGCCTTTCGCGACGTCCGCACCGCGCTCGAGGAGGCGGGCGTTCCGGTGGCGTCGGCCGAGGTCACGATGCTGCCGCAGACCGGCGTTCCGGTCGAACGGGAGAAGGCGGGCTCGGTGCTTCGGCTCGTCGAGGCCCTGGACGAGCTCGACGACGTCCAGGCCGTGTACTCGAACTTCGACATCCCCGAGGACGTGCTGGCCGAGACGGGCTGATTCGGGCGGGTTGCTCCTCGAAATCACATGGGTGTGATTGCGCCACGACCCGGCCCGGGCTACCCTCCTGAACATATGTTCGAAGGCGTCGTCTTGGGCGTCGACCCGGGCACGGCGGCCGTGGGCCTGGCGGCCGTCGAGCACGGTCCAGCGCGGCCGCAGCTTCGTTCGGCGTCCACGTTGCGCACGCCGGCCAGCCTCCCCGCGGGGCAGCGCCTCGGCCGGATCTACGCAGGCGTCCGGGAGGCGCTCAGCAAAAGCGGAGCGTCCGTGTTGGCCTTGGAACGACTGATGTGGGGGCGGAACACGAACAGCGCGATGGAGGTGGCCCGAGCGTCGGGCGCGATCCTGCTGGCCGCCGCCCACGCCGGCGTCGAGGTCGAGGAGTACGCGCCGCTCGAGGTGAAGATGGCCGTGACGGGGACGGGAAATGCCGACAAGGGGCAGGTTCGCCGGGCGCTCGCGCACCTGCTCGGAGAGGCGGCGGTGCCGTCCGAGCCCGATGCCGCGGACGCCGTGGCCGTCGCGCTGTGCCACCTTCAGCAGGCGCCGCTCCGGCGCGCCGTGAGGGCGTCGCGATGATCGCGTTCCTGCAGGGCGACGTCGCCGAGAAGTCCGGGGATCGGGTGGTGCTCGCGGTGGGAGGGACGGGCTACGACGTCCTGGTCCCATCCCATACGATGGCGAAGCTTCCGGCGGTGGGTCGCCCGGCGAAGCTCTTCACCCGCCTCCAGGTTCGCGACGACGCCATGGTCCTCTACGGGTTCGTCTCAACCGAGGAGCGCGCGCTGTTCGACTTGCTGATCACGGTGAGCGGGGTCGGTCCCAAGGTCGCGCTGGCCATCCTGTCGATCCTCACCCCGGACGCGCTGCGACGCGCCGTGGCGTCCGGGGACGCTCAGGCGCTGACCCTGGTGCCCGGCGTGGGGAAGAAGGTCGCCGGACGGGTCGTGCTCGACCTGAAGGACCGGATCGGCGCGGGCGGTGACGGCGCCGTGAGCGGTCCGCTGGCGGAGGTCCGGGAAGCGCTGCTGGCGCTCGGCCTCTCGCCACAGGAGGCCCGGGAAGCACTGGCCGATCTCGGCCCGAACGGTGACCGGCCGGTAGAGGACCTTCTTCGATCCGCGCTGCAGCGGGTGGGCCGATGACGCGGGAACCGGCCGACGAGGTCCGGGTGATCGCGGCCGACGTCCACGACGACGAGCGGGAGTTCGACGCCGCCCTCCGTCCCCGGTGGCTGTCGGAGTTCGTCGGCCAGGCGAAGGTCAAGGAACAGCTGCAGCTCCTCATCGACGGCGCCCGGGGGCGGGATGAGCCGCTGTACCACGTCCTGCTGTCCGGTCCTCCCGGGCTCGGGAAGACCACGCTGGCCGGGATCGTGGCCAACGAGCTCGGGGTGGGATTCCGGCCCACGTCCGGTCCGGCGCTGGAGCGTGCCGGAGATCTCGCCGCCATCCTCACGAACCTGGAGGAGGGCGACGTCCTGTTCGTCGACGAGGTGCACCGCATGCCGCGCGCGGTGGAGGAGGTGCTGTATCCGGCCCTGGAGGATTTCAAGCTCGACGTCGTCATCGGAAAGGGCCCGTCGGCCCGAAGCATCCGCCTGGACCTCCCCCGGTTCACGTTGGTCGCCGCGACCACCCGTCCCGGGCTGATCACCCTGCCGCTGCGGGAGCGGGTCGGTTTCTCGCCGCGACTGGACTATTACTCGGTCGAAGAGTTGGTGCAGGTCGTCGGTCGGTCGGCCGGCATCCTGGACATCGAGGTCGAGGCGGCGGGCGCCGAAGAGATCGCGCGGCGGTCCCGCGGGACGCCACGCATCGCTAACCGGCTGCTGCGACGGGTTCGCGACTATGCCCAGGTGCGCGGCGACGGTCGCGTGACCAACGAGACGGCCATGCTGGCTCTGGCGCTCTTCGACGTGGACGAACGGGGGCTCGACAAGCTGGACCTTTCGATCCTCGCCGCGCTGGTGCACAAGTTCGCCGGCGGTCCCGTCGGGCTCTCGACGCTCGCCGCGGCGGTGGGGGAGGAGACCGACACCGTCGAGGACGTGTACGAGCCGTACCTGCTCCAGCTCGGATTCATCAAACGAACGCAGCGGGGTCGAGTGGCGACCGAAGCCGCCTACGCGCACATCGGCGCCGCCGTGCCGACCGGCGGCGGCCTGTTCTGATTAGACACGGAAGCTCCCCCGCGCCGCTCGTCACAAGGGGGGTGAGCCCGCCCGGGCATCGCTACATTGGTGGCGTGGATCTCTCGGCGCTGGGGAAGGTGCTGCTGATCGGCGCCGCGGTGCTGGCGCTGCTCGGACTGGTCCTGTTGCTGGCCGGCAAGGGCGTCATTCCTCGCATGCCCGGCGACCTCTCGTTCGGCAAGGGGAACGCGCGAGTGTTCATCCCTCTGGGGACGTCGCTGCTGTTGTCGGTGGTGCTCACGATCGTCCTCAATCTCTTCCTGCGCCGCTAGGGGCCGGGGCTTCGGCCGAGTTCGGCACCGAGCGACCGGTTCCGTCCACCCTGACCCTCTGGGTAAAGTGGACCAATGCACCAGCGGCCCGTGCGCGCGGTGGGCACCGAATGAGAACGCGACCGTCCGCAGCCGTGGGCGAACACCACCCCGAGCACCCCCTGCCCGATGCTGCGTCCGTGAGACCACGGTCGTCGGACGAGACCCAGCCGGCGCCGGGGGGCCTGCCGCGGCGAGCCTCGTTCACCCGCTCAGCCGTCGTCTTGCTCGCGACCCTCGCCGCGCTGGTCGTCGTGCTGACGGTATGGACGGTGCTGATCCCGTCCACGCCGTTCCTGACCTTCGTCATCGAGTGGCGGCGGACCCGGCTATCGCCGGAGAGCATCGGACTGGTCGTCTCGACGGTGGCGGCGATTCTCGTGTACCTGCGCTACACCGTCTCGGGTTCGACCCGACTGCTCTACGTTGCGCTGGCCTTCGTCGTCCTGGCTCTGGCGCAGCTCTTGGTCGGCATCTCCATCGGGCAATCGGCGGGCTTCGTGCCGCGCCGGGACATCTATCTATGGACCGCCGGTCGCATGCTGTCCGCCGGCCTGTTTCTGGCCGGCGCCGTGACCCGCCCCACCGAGACTCGCCCAGCGCGCGGCTCCACGGGGACGTTCCTGAGGGCGACGCTGGCGGTCGTGGCGCTCCTGGCCGCCGTCGAGGCGGCGATCTGGAGCCTCGGGCCCCGGCTGCCACTGCTCACCACCGCCACCGGCGATCAGGTGCTTCACAGCCATGGGATCTTGCCGGGGCTTACGCCGGCCGACCTGGCGATGGGGGCGGCAGGGGCCGCGCTATACCTCCTGGCGGCCATCCTCTACCTGCGACCGTTCAAGGCCCCGCCGCCCGAATCACGATGGCTGGCCCCCGGGCTGACGATCGCCGCGGCCAGCCACCTCCATTACATGCTGTCGCCGGTCATCCTTCCCGATCGTCTCGGGACGGGAGACCTCCTTCGGCTCGTGTTCGCGGGTGTGCTACTCGGCGGGGTTTCCTGGGAGATACGCCGCAGCATCGTGAGCGAGCAGGACCGGGCGGCCGAGCTCGAGAGCGCCTATGCCGACGAGCAGCTCCGGGTGCGTGAGCTCGAAGACGCCGAGCGTCACAAGGCCGAGATGTTCAGCGTGCTGACCCATGAACTGGCCCACCCGGTGTCGTCCCTTCGCGGCTTCGTGCTGACGCTGTCCAGCCGATGGCGAAAGCTCGACGACGCCACCCGCGACCGGGCCCTGCAGCGGATGGATCACGAATCGAAGCGGCTTCGCGATCTGGCCGAGGAAGTCGTATCGGTGGCCCAGCTCGACCGCGCCGGGTTCTCGGTCGTCTGCCGGCCCGAACCGGTCCGAGACCTCGTTCGCGAGGCCCTCGGGGCCGTCAGCGGGATGGAGGGGCACGTCGATGTCCAGGTCGACGAGGGCGCCGCCGGCGTGGTCGTCTCGATCGACCGCGCCCGGATCCTGCAGGTGTTTCGAAACCTCATCTCGAACGCGATCAAATACTCTCCGGCCGGATCACCGGTACGGATGAGGGTTCACCTGGACCCGCCAGAGGTCGTCATCGAGGTGGACGATGACGGGCCCGGGATCCCGGAGGAGGACCTCCCCCGTCTCTTCCACCAATTCACGCGTCTGCGCCGGCCGGCCGACGAGACCGTCGGCGGTTCCGGGTTGGGGCTGTACATCAGTCGAAGGATTATCGAGGCCCACAACGGACGGATCTGGGTCGAAAGCGAGCCGGGTCGCGGATCGACGTTCGCATTCGCGCTTCCAGTGCTCGACGGTGCGGGGGACAGCTGAGCAGCCCTTTTAGGGCAACCCTCCGGTAAAGGTTGACCTAGGTCGAGGGTTGCGGGGAGGCCGCGGCGCAACCGGCGACGGGACCCGAGCGATGGAAGCCCCGAAAATAACTAGTCATTTCGGGCTATCCAAAAGCCCCGATATAGGGCACGGCATGGCGATGTGCCTAAGAC
>JBHELE010000045.1:0-9331 GCA_046263235.1 Actinomycetota bacterium | reverse complement strand
GCGGACCGAGATCGACGGCCAGCCCGCGAATCACGCCTCGGGCGCGAGCGAGCCGGGGAACCTGATGACCTTCGGTCTCTGACTCGTCGACCGGGGAAGCGTCCTCCCCTCGGTCGCGCGGATCGCGACCCCTCGCCATCGGGGCGACGATAGCAGCGGTTGGACGGCGTCCGAGCGACCGCTGGTATGGTCGTTCCGGGCAGCTGGCGCCGCGGCGATCGCCAGGAAAGGGCGTCGGGACAGGGAACGACATGGACGTGCGCGAATTGAAGGAACACCTGGACCGATACCAGATCGTCGACGTTCGGGAGCCGTACGAATGGGAGGTCGGCCGGATCGACGGTTCGGTCCTGATCCCGCTCAACGACCTTTTGGCGGGACGGGAGCAAGGTCAGCTGGATGACTCCCGGCCGATCGCCGCGGTGTGCAAGGTCGGGAACAGAAGCGAGCTCGCGGCCGTGATGCTTCGAGCCCGCGGGTACGAGGCGGAGAACCTCGAAGGCGGCCTGGACGCGTGGGCGGCCGAGGGCTACCCGCTGTCCGCGCCGGACGGCGGACCGGGCTCGGTGCTGTGACGATGGCCGAGCGGGCCGGCGTCGCGGATACCATCAGCCGGGCGGTGGAGGATGCCCTCGATGCGGCGGGGGAGCTCGCAGAATCCGCGAAGGCGTACCTGGCGACCGAAGAGGGCCGGGAGCTTCGGCGAAAGCTGGCCGCGGCGATCATCGTCGGTGTGCCCCTCGTGTCGGAGCTGCCGCTGGTGCGGCGGTCGCCGGTCGGACGGTTGCTTCGAACCGCCGCGCTCGGCGCGATCGTGATCAAGGGCGCCGAGTGGCTACGGGACTGGGACCCCGGGGAGGTCGGCACGCCCGGGGACCCTTCGCCGATCTAGGTTTCCAGCGGCCGTACCGCCAGCGCCGCCGAGATGTGCGACAAGTGCGTCAGGGCCTGCGGGAAGTTTCCCAGCGTCGTCCCGGTCTTCGGGTCGAACTGCTCGGAGAACAGTCCCAGATCGTTCGCGCACGCCATGGCCGCGTCGAAGACCTCTTCGGCCTCCGAGGTCCTGTCCTGGCGGGCGAGGACCTCGGCCAGCCAGAAGGAGCAGGCCAGGAAGGCTCCTTCCCGCGGCTGCTCCCGATCGCGTCGGTCCCGAAAGCGAAGCACCAGGCCCGGCCCGACCTCGAGGCTCTCCCGGATCGCGTCGGCCGTTCGAAGCATCCGTTCGTCCTGGTAGTCCACGAACCCCACGATGGGAAGGAGCAGCAGGGCGGCGTCGACATCACGCGATCCGAACGACCGCACGAAGATGCCCCTGGAACGGTCGTAGCCGCGTGACTCGACCGCTCGGCGGATCCGATCGCGGGCCTCCCGCCACCGTCGCTCTGGTGCCTTGCGCGCGCATTCCCGGGCCAGGTCGAGCCCGCGCGCCAGGGCAACCCAGCACATGGCCTTGGAGTGCACGAAGTGCTCGAGATTGTCACGGATCTCCCAGATCCCACTGTCCGGCCGGTTCCACAGTGACGCCGCCGCGTCGACCAGGGCGACGATGAACCGCCAGTAGTCGTCGTCCGGCGAGTGCCCCCGCCGGTGCCACAACCACGACAGCTGGACGAGCTCCCCGAACACGTCGAGCTGCAGCTGTCGGGCCGCTCCGTTGCCGATCCGGACGGGCTTGGACCGGCGGTATCCTGCCAGGTCCAGCTCGGTCTCGACCAGCCGGCGCTCGCCTCCCGGGCCGAACACGACCTGGAGATCCTCCGCGTTCCCGGCCGCCGTTCGTTCGATGAACCGACGGAATCCATCGGCCTCCTCGTCGCACCCCAGCTCCGCCAGCGCCATGACCGAGAACGTCGAGTCGCGGACCCAGCTGTAGCGGTAATCCCAATTGCGGGAGCCGCCGACGACCTCCGGCAGCGACGTGGTGGGTGCCGCGGCCATGGCTCCCGTTCGAGCGTTCGTCAGGCCCTTCAGAACCACGGCGGAGCGGACCAACGGCCCGGCTCCGGCTCCGACCGGCCGGATTCGCCCCGACCACCGCCGCCACCACGCGATCGTCTGCTTCAGTCGCCGGTCGACGTCGTCGCCACTGGGTGGGTCGACGGTTTCGGCGTCGATCGTCTCCGGCCTCACGAACTGGAACGAGAAGCGCACTCGTTCGCCCGCCCGCAGCGTGAAGTCCGACCGAATGTCGTGTTCGGATGAAACGTCGAGGTCGGTGTCGGTCCAGACCACGACGGCGTCGTCGCCGCCGATGGCGCTGAGGTGGTTCGGGCCCAACCGCCGAATCCACGGGCGAACCTCGCCGTAGTCGAACCGCGGCGAGAACTCCATCCGCATCGGGGTCCGCCCGCGGATGCCTTCCACCACGCGGAGCAATTGCCGAAACGGTCGATCGGGGTCTCCGGCGCGAAGCGCGAGGCAGTCGTGCAGCCGCACCTCGTCACCGCCCACGTCGAACGTCGTCTCCAGGACGAGCGTTCCGTCGACGTATCTCCGAGACGACGACCAGCCCGTCGCGTCCGGCGCGATCGAGCAGTAGCCGCCTCGCTTCCAGTCCAGCAGCCGGCCGACCACGCTTCCGGAGTCGAACCTGGGCATGCACATCCAGTCGACGGAGCCGGTCATCGACACCAGGGCTGCCGTATGGCAGTCCGAGATCATCGCGTAGTCCGCGATCGGTGGATAGGTGGACCGGCGGGCCATCCTCGGTCGCCGGTCAGCGCCGCCTGGCGAGCGCGGCCGCGGCCACGGCCGCAACCCCGGCGGAAGCGATGGCCCTTCGATGCGTGGTCGCCCACAGCTGCAGGCTTCGTCCGTGAGCTTTCTGGTCGAACCGGCCGTGCGCGCCGGGATCGCCGGGGACGGGACCCCACAGGTTGTCGGGCCGCTGTGGGTCTTCCGACTCGTCGGACTGCTGCGCCCGGTAGTTCGTTCGCGCCAAGTAGTGGTCGAGGACGCGCGGTATCACGCGGTTCGCCAGGATCGTCGCGACCGTGGTCCCGCCGACCCACACCTCGGGGCGCCGGTGATGCGCGGCCCAGTACACGCCTTCCGCGGCGACCTCGGGCTGATAGATCGGCGGGACCGGCTGCGCGCGCTTCGGCATCCGAGATCGCGAGTGGTCGAACTGCGGGGTGTTCAGTCCCGGAAGGTGCACGATCGACAGCCGCACGCCGCTTCCGTTGTGCAGGAGCTCGCATCGGAGGGATTTCGTGAACCCCTGCACGGCGTGCTTCGACGCGCAGTATGCCGCCTGGAGCGGGATCGAACGGTAGGCCAGGGCCGATCCGACCTGCACGATCGCCCCGCGATCGCGCGGCAGCATTCGGCGGAGGGCAGCAAGCGTGCCGTTCACCATGCCCATGTAGTTCACGTCCATCGTCCGGCGAAACTCCTCGGACGAGACGTCCTTCACCTCCGCGAAAACCGTGGTCATCGCGTTGTTGATCCACACGTCGATGTCACCGAGCTGGCCCTCCACGGCAGCCGCCGCCGCCTCGACCTGCTCGGCGTCCGCGACGTCGACCGGGATGGCGACGGCGCGGCCTCCCAGCGATTCGACCTCCTTCACCGCGCCGTCGAGCCCGTCGCGGCCGCGGGCCAGGACCGCCACCCGCGCTCCGTCGCGGGCGAATCGGGCGGCCGTCGCCCGCCCCACGCCCGACGTGGCGCCCGTGATCACGACGACTTCAGGTGCTCGTGGCATGTCAGGTCATGAGCGTGTCGGCCGTGGACAGGTCCGCGCGCCGTCCTGGCGCGTCATACCCGCACCCCTTCGGTCGAAAACGACGGCGTCGTCGCTATGGACGGCCCACCCATCGGCGCAGCAACAGCGATCCGATAACCCCCGCCGTGATCGAGGCCGCGAGCACGCCGAGCTTGGCCGGCACCTGCTGGCGAGTCGTGAACGCCAGGTCCGTGATGATCAGTGAAACCGTAAATCCGATCCCAGCGACCATGCCGGTCCCGATGACGTGCCTCCATCCGATTCCTCCGGGGAGCCGGGTGAGGCCGGCCCTGACGCCGACCCATGAGGCGACCGTTACGCCGACGGGCTTCCCGACGACGAGCCCGATCATGATCCCGATCGTGACGGAGCTGGTGGCGGCGGCGCGAAGCCCCTCCGCCGTTATGTGGACCCCGGCGTTCGCCAGCGCGAAGAGCGGCACGATCACATAGCTCGACCACGGATGCAGGAGGTGCTCCAACCGGGCAAGAGGGGAGACGGCTTGCCGTGAGATCCGGCCGAGCCGCAGCCAGTGGTGAGCGTCGGCATCCGGGGGATCCGGCTCGTCGTCCGTCTGATCGGCGATGCGCCGCGCTTCGATGCTCACGGCTTTCGGACGCTGAGACGGGATGGCCGGAGTGATGAGCCCGAGCGCCACACCGGCAACGGTCGCGTGAAGGCCGGATGCGAACGTGGCGGCCCACACGGCGATCCCCAGCGCCACGTACAGCGGAGGTGACCGCACTCCGACACGACGGAGTATCCGAATCGCCGCGAGGACGCCGGCCGCGACGAGAAGCCCCAGCCATTCGATGTCCCCGGAATAGAAGATCGCGATCACGAGGATCGCCCCGATGTCGTCGACGATCGCCAGGGCGAGGAGGAACGCCCTGACCCCGCGCGGCAGCTTCGGCGCGGCCAGGCTGAGCACCGCGACGGCGAAGGCGATGTCGGTTGCCATCGGGATGCCCCAGCCGCGAACGCTCGCGCCGGTCTGGTTGAAAGCGAGATAGATCGACGCGGGTACCACCATTCCGCCGATCGCGGCGATCACGGGAAGGGCGGCGGCCCGGCGGTCACTGAGCTCGCCACTGACCAGTTCCCGCTTGATCTCGAGCCCGACGACCAGGAAGAAGATCGTCATGAGGCCCTCGTTGATCCACTGGCGAACGTCGTGAGCTACATGCCACGGGCCGACGTTGATCGCCAGCTCGCTCCGCCACACGCGTTCATAGCTTTCGTGCCATGGTGCGTTCGCCCACGTCAGGGCGGCCAAGGTGAAGACGAGAAGGACCAGACCGCCGCCGTATTCGGTCTGCAGGAACGCCTGGAGCGGCCGAAGCACGAGCCGCGGCACCCGCCGTCCGGAGTACAGCCACGACGGCCGGAGATCCACGCGATCGTCGACCGTGTGCGAAGTCCGGTCTGATCTCTCGGTCACGGCACGGTCATCGCTCACCGACCTGTCGAAGCCATCCGAACGCACGAAGCGCCGGGTCGCCGACCAGGCTTCCCGGCACTCCAGCGACCACCGTACCGGACTGCGGCGCTCCACCGCCACTCGGTCGCGTTGACAGCGGAGCCCCGCCCTCGCACAATCGCCGATTCATGGCGACGAACGCGATGGAGGCCCGACAGAGCAGCATCTTCTTCTTCGTGTAGCCGCGCCTGGCTCCGGGAGAGCCGAGGCGCGGATGAGACCTCTTGGGATGACCCCGAGAGGTCGCTTCTTTTCAGGAGGGGTTGAGGTGATGAGCGGCCAGGAACGTGTCGAAGCGGCCCGCGTTCGGGTGGGCTTTCAGGGAGAGCCGGGCGCATTCTCGGAAGAGGCCGCGTTGCTCCTATTCGATGGCCCGGTCGCGGTCTCGCACCGCACGTTTCGATCCATCTTCGACGCCGTGGCCCGCGGTGAGCTGGACTACGGGTTGGTCCCCCTGGAGAACTCCCAGGCCGGGTCGATCAACGAGACGTACGACCTGCTGGCGCGGGGAGAGGTCCACGTCGTCGGCGAGGTGTTCCTGCAGGTCGATCACGCGTTGCTGGCGCTGCCGGGAACGCGTCTGGCCGACGTGCGTCGCGTGCTCTCGCATCCGCAGGCCCTAGCGCAGTGCGACGAATACCTCGCCTCGTTGAACGTCGATGTCGTCCCCGTCTACGACACGGCCGGCGCGGCAAAGCACGTGGCCGAGGATGGCGGCCCGGGGGACGCCGCCGTCGCCTCGCAAAGGGCTGCCGAGTTGTACGGCCTGACCGTCCTGGCGGCGGCGATCCAAACATATCCGAGCAACCTCACCCGGTTCGCCGCGATCTCGTCGAGCAACGAGCCGCTCGGTCCACCGGACAAGACGTCCCTGTTGTTCCAACTGGCCAACCGGCCGGGTGCGTTGTATCAGTGCCTCGGACCGCTGGCACTTCGCGGCCTGAACATGTCGAAGCTGGAGTCACGGCCGCTTGGCCAGACGCCGTGGCAGTACCGCTTCTATCTTGACGTCGACGTCGCTTCGGATGATCCGGCCTTCCTCGAGGCGCTCGGCGAGATCGGCGAGGACGTTCGCTCGCTGCAGATCCTCGGGTCGTACCCACGGTGGCGCGGCTGAGATCGACGCCGAGCGCTAGCCCGCGACGACTGCCTGGACCGCAGCGGCGACCGAAGGTGCCACTCGCCGGTTGAACACCGACGGCACGATGTATTCCTCCGAGAGCTCGTCCGATGCGACGACGCCGGCGATCGCCTCCGCGGCGGCGACCTTCATGGCGTCCGTCACGTGCCGGGCGCGTGAGTCCAGCAGACCCCGGAAGAAGCCCGGAAACACCAAGACGTTGTTGATCTGGTTCGGGTAGTCGCTTCGTCCCGTCGCGACCACCCGGACGTTGCCCGGCACCTCCTCCGGCATGATCTCCGGGGTCGGATTCGACAGCGCGAACAGGATGGCGTCGTCCGCCATCCCCTCGATCCAATCGGGCTCGACGAGGCCCGGCCCCGATACCCCGACGAACGCGTCGGCGCCCTTCAGGGCGTCCGCCAGGCTTCCCGTGGTGCCGCTTCGGTTGGTGTGTTCCGCCAACCACACCTTCGCCGCGTTCATGTTGTCGACGCGACCGGCGTGGATCACTCCGACACGGTCCGCGACGACCACGTCGCCGATCCCCACGTGCAGCAGCAGCTTCGCGCAGGCCACCCCAGCCGCCCCGGCTCCCAGGAAGACCACCCGGGAGTCCGGGAGATCACGACCGGTGACCCGGCACGCGTTGATGAGCGCCGCCAAGACCACCACGGCGGTCCCGTGCTGATCGTCGTGAAACACCGGGATGTCGAGCTCCTCGGCCAGGGTGGCTTCGACCTCGAAGCACGTTGGGGCGGCGATGTCCTCCAGATTGATGCCGCCGAAGCCAGGCGCGATGGCCTTCGCCGCGGCCACGATCTGCGCGGCGCGGTCGGGCCCGTCGACCCTGACGCAGATGGGGTAGGCGTCGACGTCGCCGAACTCCTTGAACAGCATGGCCTTGCCTTCCATGACAGGGCGGGCGGCCTCGGGGCCGATGTCGCCCAGGCCCAACACCGCGCTGCCATCCGTGAGCACCGCCACCGCGTTCGCCTTGTGGGTGAACTCCCACACCTTGGCCGTGTCATCGGCGATGGCCCTGGACACCCGCCCGACCCCCGGTGTGTATGCCATGGAGAGGTCGTCGCGAGTTCGAACGGGGAACTTCGGCGCGATGGAGATCTTGCCGCCGCGGTGGATCTCGAAGGTGCGGTCGTGGACGGTTCGAACCTCCACGCCCTCCACAGTCTGCGCGGCGCGCACGATCAGGTCGCAATGGGTCTCGTCGCGGGCCTTCACCGCGATGTCGCGCACCACGATGCCACCGCGGTGCTCGACGAGGTCGACCGCTCCGATGTCGCCGCCGGCGTCGCCGATGGCCGTGGTGAGCCGTCCCAGTGTCCCGGGCACGTTTCGAAGGTTGACCCGAAGCGTCAGCGCGTAACCGGCGGACGGCGTGAGCTGGGCCACGTCAGGTCTCGCGGTCGCATCG
Source organism: Actinomycetota bacterium (assembly GCA_046263235.1). Taxonomy (GTDB): domain Bacteria; phylum Actinomycetota; class UBA4738; order UBA4738; family UBA4738; genus JBHELE01. Next base: position 1,569 of record JBHELE010000045.1, on the reverse strand, counting down.
ACGAGCGTGCAGCAATCCGTACAGCAGGCTGTCCGTGAGGGCCTCCCAGGACGCCTCGATCACGTTGTCGGACACCCCGACGGTCGTCCATTCGCGCTCGCCGTTCGACGTGTCGATCAGCACCCGCACCACCGCGGCAGTCCCTTCCTTCTGGTCGAGCACGCGGACGCGGTAATCGGTCAGGACGATGTCCTCCAGCTCCGGATAGATCGGTACCAGCGCCGCTCGAAGGGCGTTGTCCAGAGCGCCGACCGGTCCGTGTCCCTCGGCGGTCGAGATGAGTCGTTCGCCGTGGGCCCGCACCTTGACCGTGGCTTCAGCCATGGAGGGCCGACCTTCGCGCTTGTCGACGTTGACCCGGAAGCTCTCGAGGTCGAAGAACGGTTGACGCCACCCGTCGTTGCGCCGAATGAGGAGCTCGAGCGAAGCCTCGGCGACCTCGAATGTGTAACCGGTGGATTCGCGGTCCTTTACCATGGGGACGAGCCGGCGGAGCTCGTCGGCCGAGAGGACCAGCCCGAGCTCCTGGGCCTTCATCGCGATCGTCGACCGCCCCCCGAGGTCGGAGACCACCACGCCGCGATGGTTGCCGACGGCCTCCGGCGCCACGTGCTCGTAGGCATCGCTGCGCCTGGCCACCCCGGCGGTGTGCAAACCGGCCTTGTGCGTGAACGCGTAGCGACCGACGTACGGCTGGTGCGGATCGGGAACGACGTTGGCCACCTCGGCTACGTAGTGCGAGAGCTCCGTGAGCCTCTGCACGGAGTCCTCCGGCAGGGCCCCGATCCCGAGCTTGGTCGTGAGGTTGGCGGCGATCGCGACGAGGTCGGCGTTCCCGCACCGCTCGCCGTAGCCGTTCACGGTTCCCTGGACGTGCACCGCACCGGCCTCGACGGCGGCCAGCGACGCCGCCACGGCACAGCCGGTGTCGTCGTGGACGTGAATCCCGAGCGGCGTGCCGACGCGCTCTCGGACATCGGCCACGACCGCCGCGACCTCCGAGGGCAACGTCCCTCCGTTCGTGTCGCACAGGACGAGCCGTTCGGCCCCGCCCTCCTCGGCGGCGCGGAGGGCCGCCACGGCGAACCGTGGGTTACGCCGGTACCCGTCGAAGAAGTGCTCTGCGTCGAAGAAGACCCGATGGCCCCGGGCTTGGAGGAATGCCACGGAGTCGTGGATCATCCCGAGTCCTTCGGCGAGCGACGTCCTGACCGCATGAAGCACGTGAAGGTCCCAGGCCTTGCCGACCAGGCAGACGACCTCGGTCTCGGCATCGAGCAGGTCGGCCAGGACCGGACTGTCCGCCGCTCGCTCATCGGCCCGCCTCGTCATGCCGAAGGCCGTGAGCGTCGCGGCGCGGAGCGACTCCCGCGATGCGAGGCGAAAGAATTCGCTGTCGCGTGGGTTCGCGCCCGGCCAACCACCCTCGACGAAAGGAAACCCCAGTTGATCGAGCTTGTGCAGGATCCGCAGTCGATCCTCGATCGTGTATGAGATTCCGGCGCGCTGAGCGCCATCACGGAGGGTGGTGTCGTACAGCTCGACAGTCCGGCGCGCGGGGAGCGGTGC
>JBHELE010000044.1:0-3761 GCA_046263235.1 Actinomycetota bacterium | reverse complement strand
GATCCCCGCTACGTGGTCGTGGAGCGGAACGGCGAGCCGCTGGAGCGCCGGCGGTACGAGGAGACGGGCCTGGCCGATGGGGACAGGCTCGAGCTGGTCCGGGCGGTCGCCGGGGGATGAGGCCGGTGGACCGGCGGGCCCGCCTCCACGCCGCGCGGCTCTACGTCGTCACCGGCGTGCGCGAGGACCTTCCGTCGTTCCTGGAGGTCATCGTGGCCGCCGGTGTCGACATCGTCCAGCTCCGGGAGAAGGACGCCGAGGCCCGCGACCTGCTGCGATGGGCGGACGCCTTCCGCGACGCCTCGGAGCGGCATGCGGCGCTGTTCATCGTCAACGACCGCCCGGATGTCGCGCTGGCCGCCGGCGCCGATGGCGTTCATCTGGGGCAGAACGATCTCCCTGTGGAGGTCGCCAGGCGGATCCTCGGCCCCGACGCCATCGTCGGCCTGTCGACCCATGCTCCCGAGCAGCTCGACGAGGCCTCCCCGGCGGCGGACTACGTGACGGCCGGACCCGTGTACGAGACCCCGACCAAGCCCGAGCGTGCCCCCGCCGGCCTAGCCCATGTCCGCTACGCGGCCGCCCACGAGCGACGCCCCTGGTTCGCGATCGGCGGGATCAACGAGTCGAACGTGTCGGATGTCATCGCGGCCGGAGCCACCCGGATCGTGGTCGTCCGCGCCGTCACCGAGGCGCCCGATCCAGCGACCGCCGTCCGTCGGCTCCTGTCCGCGCTCGGCGAGCGTGTTGGCGGGCGCCCGTAAGACTGGCAGGGCGCCTCCGGCAGTGGACCCGGCACGCGCGATCAGCGCAGCCAGGTCTTGACGATGACCTTCAGGAAGCTCCAGCCGTACTTGAACGGCCGCGGCTTCTTCGTGATCCCGCCGGCGCGGGCGCGGACCGTGATCGGCACCTCGTTGATCCGGGCCCGGTGGCGCAGCGCCTCGATGATGATCTCGCTGGTCCAGAACTGGTCCTGCTCGAGGATCAGCTTCCGGAGCGTCTCGGTCCGCGAGGCCCGGTAGCCGTTCGACACGTCCGTCATACGGACCCCCGTCATAAGCGACACGAGCCGCGAGAAGAACAGGACGCCGAGGTGCCGGATGCGGCTCTCCTTCTCGAACGTCCCCAGGATGCGTGAGCCCTGCACCATGTCGGCCTCGCCACGGAGCAGCGGCTCGACGAGCATCGGCAGCTCCTCGGGATCGTGCTGCCCGTCGGCGTCCAGCGACGCCACCACTACCGCGTCGAGCTTCAGCGCCAGCTCGTAGCCGACACGAAGCGCCAGGCCGCCGCCGCGGCGGATCGGCAGGCGGGCCACCAGCGCGCCGGCCTCGCGCGCCACGCGCGACGTGTCGTCGTCCGACGCGTCGTCGATCACCAGCGGCACTACGGGGTGGCCGTCGATCTTCTCGGGCATGGTCCGGATGACGTCGCCGACGTTCTCCGCCTCGTTGTACGCCGGCAGCACCACCAGGACGCGTTCGCCGGCGGGGAGCGATTCGACCTGCCGCGGATCGAGGCTCTGCGAACCCATCCACTCCATGAGGAGCTTGAAGTCGCGGCGAACCACATCGGTCTCGCTGGTGTTCCGGAGGATGAGGATGAGCAGGACGACGTTGCCGAACAGCAGCACGGCGAGCAGCCGCTGGCCGCCGCCGCGGCGGAAGTTGAACAGGTTGAACAGCGGATCGAACAGCACCGGAACCGCGGCCAGGAGGCCGCCCACGACCGCGAGCGCCACCGAGATGATGAGGTTCAGCCGGGTGATGCGCCGTCGGCGGTACCGAAGGACGGCCGAGACCAGCAGGGCCGCCGCGAACAGGCCGCCGAGGACCCGCAGCGCGATCACCGGGGCCCCCGCGGGTCGCAGCGAGCAAAGGGAGCGAGACCCGTCGGGGTCAACGTCAGGGTACGGCGCGCTCCGGCGTTCCCGCCGGTTCGCGCTCGCGGGGCGCCCAGCGGGTCCGGGGCATGATGTGATCGCGGATGACGCGGTCGGAGTACCGCCGGATCGTCTCGAACATCGACTCGATGAGCGTCTCGGACAGGAAGTGCGGTTCAAGCCCGAGCTCCAGGAGCTTGGTGTGCGCCGCGTGATAGTAGTGCTCCTCGGCCTCGACCCGCGGGTTGTCGACGTGCTCGACGGTGACCTCGAGCCCGAAGTCCTTGCCCGCGCGGACCACGAGGTCGGCGAGCTCGGCCACCGAGAAGCTCTCGGTGAACTGGTTGAACACCCGGTACTCGCCGCGGTCCGGTGGGTTCATCGTGGCCAGCTCGACGCACTGAAGCGTGTCGACGATGTTCAGGAAGCCGCGGGTCTGGCCGCCGGCGCCGTACACCGTGAGCGGGTGGCCGATCACGGCCTGGAGGCAGAACCGGTTCAGCGTGGTCCCGAAGATCTCGTCGTAGTCGAACCGGGTCAGTAGCCGCTCGTCCATCTTCGTCTCGTCGGTCTGGATCCCGTAGACGATGCCCTGGTTGAGGTCGGTCGACCGGAGCCCCCACACCCGGCACGCGAAGTGGATGTTCACCGAGTCGTGGACCTTGGAGGCGTGGTACAGGCTCCCCGGCATCTTGGGGTATGGGAGGAGGTCGCTGCGCCCCTTGTGGTGGATCTCGATGAACCCCTCTTCGATATCGATCCTCGGGGTCCCGTACTCGCCCATCGTGCCGAGCTTCACGAGGTGGGCGTCGGGGGCGTGGTCGCGCATCACGAACAGCAGGTTCAGCGTCCCGATCACGTTGTTGTACTGGGTGTACACGGCGTGGGCCCGGCTGGCCATGGAGTACGGCGCCGACGGCATCTCGCCGTAGTGGATGATGGCCTCCGGGCCGAAGTCCCGGACCACCCGCTCCGCGGTCCCCGCGTCGCAGAGATCACCCTCGGTGACGCCGATGTCGTGGCCGGTCACCGACTTCCAGATCCGCGCGCGGGTGGGGAGGTCCTCGGCGATCGGGAGCAGGGACTCGGTTCCGTTCTCGCGGTGGGCCCGGCGACGCAGGTAGTTGTCGAGCAGGTGGACTTCATGGCCGCGGTTGGAAAAGTGCATCGCGGTGGCCCAGCCGAGATAGCCGTCGCCCCCGAGGATCAGGATGCGCATGCCAGGGTCGCTCCTTAGCGTGGTCGGTTACGGGACGCCCTATTGTAGAGCACCAGGTGAGGGCGGCAATCGCGACGCTTGTCCAGCGCACGGCGCCCCGGCGGTGTCCTTGATGCGAGTCCGCGCCGCCCTGCTGGCGCTGACCCTGGCCGCGGCGTGCACCTCCGGGCCCGAGGAGGCCCGTCTCCCGACGGGAGCCCTGACCCTCCAGGAGATGGCCGACGCGCTCGGCCGCGACGTCGTCGAGCACCTGGCGCGGGGGTACCGCCATGGACGGTCGGGCGAGATCCTGGTCGTGCCGAAGCCGTGGAACGTCCTGGGGCAGTGGACCGGCGGGCTCCGCGGGGCCCTCGACCCCCGGACCACGCACGCCACGCCGTGGGGGTACCACCAGCGGGTCCCGCTCCTGCTCTACGGGCCGGGCTACATCCGCCAGGGCGTCTGGACCGAGCGGCCCGTTGATCTCGCCGACGTGGCCCCCACGTTGGCCGAGCTCCTGGGGATGCCGTTCCGGGCTCCGGCGGGCGAGGTCCTCGGCGAAGCGCTCGTTCCCGCCGCCCGGCGCCCCGACCCCCCCCGGATCGTCCTCGTGGTGGTCCACGACGGCGGCGGGTGGAACGTCCTCCGCCAGTGGCTGTCGGCGTGGCCGGCGCAACT
>JBHELE010000043.1:0-3325 GCA_046263235.1 Actinomycetota bacterium | reverse complement strand
AGGACTCCGTCCACGCCGCCGGGGTCGTGATCGCCGACGCTCCACTCGTGAACTACTTCCCACTCAAGCTGTCGAAGGACTCTCGGGACGACTCGCGGAGCATCGTCACCCAGTTCGACATGCACGGAGTCGAGCGACTCGGGCTGCTGAAGATGGACTTCCTCGGCCTTCGAAACCTGTCGGTCATCGAGGACACGGTGGCGATGCTGGCGGCGAAGGGCGTTCCGCTCGACATCGACCACGTCCCCCTGGACGACCAGGCGGTGTACGAGATGCTGCGCCGCGGGGACACCACCGGTGTCTTCCAGCTCGAGGGCGCCGGGATGCGATCGCTCATTCGCCAGCTGGCCCCGGACCGCTTCGAGGACCTCATGGCCCTCGTGGCCCTGTACCGTCCGGGACCGCTCGGACAGGGAACCCACGTCGAATACGCGGAACGAAAGCATGGCCGGCGCGGCGTTTCCCACGTTCATCCGGACCTGGAGTCGGTGCTCGCGCCCACGTACGGCGTGATGGTGTATCAGGAGCAGGTCATGGAGGTCGCCGTCCGGCTGGCCGGCTACACCATGGGTGAGGCGGATTCCCTCCGCCATGCGATCGGCAAGAAGAAGCGCGAGGAGATCGCCACGCACCACCGGAAGTTCGCGGAGGGAGCGGAAGCGCGAGGCTACGACCGGCGCCTGGTGGAGCAACTGTGGGAGCAGATCGTTCCATTCGCCGACTATGGATTCAACGCCAGCCACGCGTGCGGCTACGCCTTCATCGCGTATCAGACCGCTTATCTCAAGGCCCACCACCGCGTCGAATACATGGCCGCGATGCTGACGAGCGTCCAGGGCGACAAGGACAAGAAGCCCTTCTATCTGAACGCGGCGCGGCTGATGGAGATCCGCGTCCTGCCGCCTGACGTGAACCAGTCCCAGCTGTACTTCACACCATCGAACGGCGAGATCCGGTACGGCCTGGCGGCCGTTCGGAACGTGGGGGCCCAGGTGGTCCACAACATCATCGCGGCCCGAACCGAGAAGGGACCGTTCACGTCGTTCACGGACTTCTGCCGAAAGGTCGACTCCGGAGTCCTGCACAAGAAGTGCGTGGAGTCTCTGATCCTGTCGGGCGCGTTCGACTCCCTGGGATACGCTCGGAGAGCTCTGCTCGAAGGTTACGAGAAGGTCACCACGCCGATCCTCTCCGAGCGGCGGGCCGAGGCGATCGGGCAGGAGTCGTTTTTCGGTGGGTTGTCGCCGGCGCTCGAGATCGACGAGTCGGTGCTTCAGGGCGCGGAGTTCGAGAAGCCCGAGCTGTTGGCGAACGAGAAGGAGATGCTCGGACAGTACGTCACCGACCATCCGCTTCTCGGCATCAAGGACCGCCTCGCCGCGATCACGGACATGGAGGTCTCCGAGCTCGACAACCTCGGGGACGGCGACGTGGTTACCGTGGCCGGGATGGTGGCCGCGGTCGCCCGCCGCTACACGAGGCGCGGGGAACCTTACGCCCTGCTCCGGTTGGAGGACCTGACCGGCGGGATCAGCGTGGTGGCCTTTCCGGGGGTGTTCGACAAGGCCGCCGACCTCATTGCCCAGGACCGCATCGTCCTGGTGAAGGGCCGGGCCGATCGGCGAGGAGGTCGCGGCGAGCAGCTTCAGCTGGTCGCCATCGAGATCTCGGAGCCCGACGTTGCCGATACCAACGTCGAACCCCGGGCGGGAGTCGCCGATCCATTGATCGTCGACGTCCCGATGGCGTCGTGTACCGATGGCCTCATCCGGCAGCTGAAGGGCCTGCTGTCGCTGTACCGAGGCGCGCTGCCGGTGATCGTGCAGTTGGTGGGCGAAGGCGAACCAACCCGGCTGCAGCTCGGAGTCGAATTCCGGGTCGACGGATCTTCGGCCTTGCTCTCCGAGCTTCGGAGGCTGTTCGGGCGAAGTTCCGTCCGGTTGGAGCCGGAACCGGCCCAGGACCCCGCTATTTCGGGCTCGACGCCCGTCGGCGCCCGCTGAAGCGAGTTCACCCTCGCGTCCGCGTAACGACCAGTTCACCCCCGCGTCCGCGTAACCTGCTTGGCATGTCCTTCGAGGTGATTCCGGCTCTCGACCTGTGGGGAGGAAGGCTGGCCAGGATGCCGGGAGGAGACCCCTCCGCGGTGGAACGGCTCCCCGGTGACCCCATCGACGTGGCGCGCCGACTGATCGACCAGGGTGCTCGGTGGCTCCACGTGGTCGACCTGAACGCGGCGGTGACGGGCTCGCCGGCGAACTTCGATGTGCTCGAGCGGATCGCTGCCCTGGGCGCTTCGGTCCAGGCCGGAGGGTCGCTCTCCCCGGAGGTGGCGGACGAGGCGCTGGCCCGCGGCGCATCGCGGGCGGTTCTCGGCGCGGCGGTCCTGTCGAACCCGCCGGGGCTGGCGTCGGCCGTGGCGCGGCACGGCGAGCGGGTCGGTGTCGCGCTGGACGTACGTGAGGGCGCGGTGGTGCCCCGCGGGAGCGCCGGCCCAGGCCCCGCGTTGCCGGAAGCCCTCACGATCATCTCGCTGGCACGGCCGGGCTTCGTCACGTTCACCGCCACCGCATCCGACGGGACCGGAACCGGACCCGACGTAGACGCGCTGGGGTCCGTGATCCGTTCGCTGAGGATCCCGGTGATCGCGTCCGGGGGGGTCGGCTCGCTGGCCGATCTCCAGCGACTGGCCGGCATGGAGCGGCCCCCCGTGGGGGTGATCATCGGCCGGGCCCTCCATGAGGGCGCGTTCACGCTCCAGGAGGCGTTGCGGGCGGTCGGGCAACCGGCCGAACCGAGCCCGGTGGCCGACCTGCCGGCACGCGCTCCCTCGCCACGGCCGAGGGACGCGGCCGCCATCACGCGTTTCGTCATCTTGGGGGCGGGCGTCGTCGCGGCGGTGGGCGCGCTGATCCCGTGGGCGCGCGTGGCGACCGATCGATCGTCGGCGGAGGTTGCGGGGATATCGACGGCGCCCGGCCTCCTCGCTCTGGTGTCCGCGCTCGCGCTGGGCGCCGTCGCGGCGATGGGGATTCACCGGGCCCAGCGGCCCTCGGCGCGCCGGCTGGGCGTGATGGCCGTGCTGGCGGTGCTCATCGTGGCGGCGGCGGTGTCGGTGTTGGCGACGCGAGAGCAGCAGATCGAACGGGGGGTCCGGAACCGCCTCCGGGCCGAGGGGCGACCGGCCTCGGCGGCCAACGTTCGGCGAGAGTTCTCGGAGCTCGTCCGTCGCGGGCTCGAGACGTCCTTCGGACCGGGCGTCTATCTCGAGATCGTTGCCGGCGCCGCAGCGCTGGCCGCGATCGGCTTCGGCGCGGCAGTGGCA
>JBHELE010000042.1:0-3127 GCA_046263235.1 Actinomycetota bacterium | reverse complement strand
CCGCGGCGGAGCCCTGGCCGGCCACGAGGCCGCTGACCGCTTCGCGGATCCCCCGCTTCGACGCCCCAACGGACATCGGTGCCAGGGAGGCCACGCGTTCGGCGACTTCGGCTCCGGCCTCGACGACGTCGCGGGCAGCCGTCTCGTTCACCAGCCCCCAGTCCTTCGCCTCCCGGCCCGTGAGCACCCGCCCGGCCAGCAGCATCTCGGCGGTGCGCTTCGGCCCGACAGCGATCACCAGGCGTTGGACGTTCTCGAACGGGATCACGATGCCCAGGCGGGCGGACGGGATGCCAATCCGGGCGTCATCGGCCGCGATCACGAGATCGCAGGCCAGCAGGAGCTGGCACCCGGCACCGAGGGCCGCGCCGTGGGCCGCGGCGACGACCGGCACGGGGTGGTCCTCGATGGCCCGGAGCAATCCTTCGAACGAACGGCCGTAGTCGATCGTGCCGCTCCCCTCCCGGGCTGCCAACAGCTCCCCGACGTCGGCCCCTGAACAGAAGTCCCTTCCGGTTCCGCTCAGAAGGACGACCCGGCATTCGGTGTCGTCGGCGGCCTGGGACAGATCGGCGTGCAGCGCCTCGATCATGCCGGCCGAGACTGCGTTTCGAGCATCGGGGCGGTTCAGCGTGAGCCGCCAGACCCGCCCGGGCTCCGACAGCACCAGCGGCTCGGTCACTCGACCACCGCGATCACGTCGCCCTCCTGGACCACGCCGCCCTCCGCGACGAGGAGCTCTCTCACCGTTCCCGCGACGGGCGACTCGACGGGGATCTCCATCTTCATGGATTCCAGGATGACCAGCGGATCCCCGGCCGACACGCCGTCACCGGGCGCGACGACGACCTTCCACACGTTGGCCACCATCTCGGCGATCACCTCGGCCATCAGGCCACGCCGGATCGGTCGGGCTCCGCTGGAAGCGACAGCAAGGCCCTGGCCTCGGCCGGCTCGGCGACCCGACGGCCCTGCAGGCGAACGATGGACGCCGCCGCCTCCACCAGGTGACCGTTCGACGACGCCATGTCGCCGGACGGGAGATAGAAGTTGTCCTCGAAGCCGACCCGGACGTTTCCTCCCAGCGCGGCCGCCGCGCCGACCATCGTCCACTGATCACGCGAAATGGCGATGACGCCCCACGTCGAGCCGTCGGGAACCACCGACGACATGTGCGCGAGGTTCCTGGCTGTCGCCTGGATGCCGCCGAGCACCCCGTGGATGAGGGAGAACTGGATGGGCGGCCTCAGGACGCCCAGGTCCACCAGCGGCGCGACGGACTCGACGTGGCCGACGTCGAAGCACTCGCACTCGGGCTTCACGCCGGCCTCCTGCATCCGCTGCAGCAGGAAGATGATGTCGTCGAAGTGGTTCTCGAACACGAAGTTGAACACGAATCCTCTTCGCTTCGACGAGTACTTGGCGTAGTTCATCGACCCCATGTTCAGGGCGCCGATCTCCGGTCTCAGCTCGGTGATGTGCGCGACGCGTTCCTGCATCGGCAGACCGACCCAGCCGGTCGAGTAATTGATGACGATGTCGGGGGTCTCGGCCAGGACCGCCTGGGTGATGGCGCGGTAGTGCTCGGGTTTCACGGTGGGCGTTCCGTTGGGCTCGCGCGCGTGGATGTGGACCATGGTCGCCCCGGCGTCCCGGGCCCGCCGTACTTCCTTCGCGTACTCCTCCGGCGTGTACGGGATCCCCGGGCACTGGTCCTTGTTCGCCACCGCGCCCGAAACGGCGCACGTGATGATGCAGGGATCGTCCATCGTCATGGGGTCAGCTCCTTGAGGGCTTCGAGGACCTGCTCGTTCGGCGGATTATCTCCGGTGTGCCGATTGCGGTGCGCGTACCGCACGATGCCGCCCCCATCGACGACGAAGGTCCCGCCGAGCTGCAGGACGTCCTCGCCTCGCTTGCTCGGCCGCTGTCTGGTTTCGGGGTTGAGGTTGAGCCGCATGTACTTCAGGCCGTTCTCGGCGCGGAGGATCTCCATGAGCCCGGCCTTCCGCAGGCCGTAGGCCTCGTACGCCCGCTGCTCCGGATCCGCCAGGCAGGCGAAGGGGATGTCCTTGTCGTCGCAGAACCACCCGGCTCGCTCGGGCGACCCCAGGCCGACCAAGGCCACCGTCGCTCCCGCGTCGTCGAATCGTTCCCGGTCGTCGCGCAACTGCACGGCGTGCTGCTGGCAGAAGCTTCAACCGTAATGACGAAGGAAGACCAGGACGACCGGACCGCTCTTCCAGAACGAGGCCAGCCGGCGACGACGGCCGCGGCCGTCGAGCACGGTCACGCTGGGCGCTCTCTCACCAACATCCGGCCTGGGCATACGCCCAGGATACGGACTGAGGCTCCTTACGCCTGTCCCGGGAGCACCTCGACGAGCTCGGCGATGACCCGTACCTCGTCTTCGTTGGCGACAGTCACCGCGATTGGTTCGAAGCGGGGGTCATCACTGTCCGGCCTGAGCAGGACCGTCGAGCGCCGAACTCCATCCGGATCGACGGCCTCGCCGGCCCGTTCATAGACCTTCACGGTGTAGGAGCCGCCGTGTTCCGGGTCGGCGATGTCTCGATGCTGCACGAGCAGCACGCGTCCGTTCCGTGAACCCTCCACTGGACCACGGAACAAGCAATACGAGCCGCCGGCGATCCGTTGATTCATCGACTCCCCGACCACTCGGGCAACGAACATCCCGGGCCCGGGGCGACGGCTCCCCTGCGGCTCGACCCACTCCTCGACCTCTCTTCTCGACCGTGGCCGAAGGATCCCGCGGCCGCCTGCAAGGAGTACAGGGGAACGCAGTTCTCGAAGGGCCGAGCCGTCGCCGCGGGTACCACCCGGAACGGGATCACCGTGGTGGGCTGTTCCGCGGCGAATTCCCACCCAAGCTGTTCGGCTTGCTCAAGAACGGTGACGACGGCCCGCTCTTGCTTGTCGGGTGGGTAGCCGTGCTTTCGAAGGATCCGCTTCACGGCCACCCGCATGGCTGCTTGCACGCTCTCCTTCTGCGTCCAGTCGATGGTGGCATTGCGGCGCACCGTCTCTGTGAGCTCCCGCGCGATGGTCCGAAGGACCTCGTCGCCAAGCACGGCCACCGCGCTGTCGTTCGTCTCCAGGGCGTCGT
>JBHELE010000041.1:0-2837 GCA_046263235.1 Actinomycetota bacterium | reverse complement strand
GTTGAGATCGCGATCGAGCGCCGCGGCGAAGATGGGGACGCCCGGATGCTCTCGCTCCATCTTCTCCACGCCTTCCGGCGCCGCCACCACGCACACGAACCGGATCTCCGCTGGATCGCGGGCGGCGAGGTTCGCGCACGCCCCGGCCGCCGACCCGCCCGTGGCGAGCATGGGATCGAGCAGTAACACGCGGCGCTCGCGCAGCTCGGGCATCTTCTCGTAATACGACGTTGGCTCCAGGGTGTCGTCGTCTCGCTCCAGGCCCACGTAGCCCACCGACACCTCCGGGAACAGCTCGGTGACGGCCTCCAGCATCCCCAGGCCCGCCCGGAGGATCGGCACCGCTACGAGGTCCGGCGAGATCAGGCGGCCCCTGGTCGCCTCCAGCGGCGTCCTGACGTCCACGTCGATGGTGGGAAGCTCCCGCACGGCCTCCAGGACCAGGGCGATGGTGAGCCGCTTGGCCAGGGTTCGAAATAACGGCGGGGGGGTCTCGACGTCCCGGAGCTGTGTGAGGAGGTGCTGGGCCAGAGGGTGATCGACGATCGTCAACGACATGGCGCCGGCATGCTATCCGGAGCGGGCCGGACGATCGCGCCCGAGGCCGTGCGCCCAGTCGGCACGGGTCAGGGCGTACATCGCGTAATCCTCCCGCGCCTGTTCCACCGGCATGAAGTCGCGCAGCACGCCTTCGAACGGGAACCGCAGCCGTTCCAGGACCGCCCGCATGGCGGAGTTGTCGGTGGCGGTGCTGACCTGGATCCGCTCCGCGCCCTGCTGTTCGAACAGCCATCGCGTCAACAGCGCCACGGACTCCGCCCCGAATCCCCGTCCGCGGTCGGCACCCTCGAAGACCTCGATGCCGAGCTCGAACGTGCCCGGTGGCAGGGTCTGGGCCGGATGCCGTCTGGCCTGGATGTCTCCGACCAATCGGTCATCCACCTCGATGGCGAGGTCCAGTCGGCCGCGGAAGAACCGCCCCGAACGTTCGACCCGCCGGCGAATGCGCTCCACGGGAAGTGGCGTCCCCGGCCGGGTTCGGGGGTCGCGCTGGCCCCAGTGCCGGCGGAGGAGCTCGACTTCGTCGACGCGCAGGGGCCGCAGGACGACGGCGTCGCCGCGCAGGATCAACCGGGGACGATCGGCGTGAGCTCGGCGATGACGCAGCGGTCCCGCCATCGCTTGATGGCGTCCGGTGGTGGCCCGTGCCGGTCTCGACGGCGATCGGCCAGCAATCCGGCGATCTCGTCCCACTCCGGACCCTCGAGCAGGCGGGCCGCCGCGTGAAAGCGATTGAGCGACGTGTCCCGGTACTTGCGCCGCGTCACGACCACTAGCTCGCTGGCGTCGGGGAGCCCCGGAATGCTCTGCTCTTCCAGGCTCGGTTCCTTCGACGACAGCACGTAGATCTTGCCGTTCCGGTACACGAACCACGCCGGCACGGCGACGTCCTTGCCCTGGTACTCGACGCCGATCCAGGCCACGTCCGACTTCTTCAGGCCATCCTCGAACTCGCGGGGGAGCTTTTGCGCCGGCGCCTGCATGACGGCCTGGAACTCGGTCTGGCCGTGGACCTCTCCGTCGAGCAGGAACGAAGCGAGGTACGTCCCGAGCTCCTCGAACATGGCGTCCTCGAGGACGTCCTCGAAACGGGTCAGGTCCATCGATCCGTAGAACCGTCTGGTCACGGGCCCTGTCGAATACGTGACCTTGCCGGAGGGCGCAATCAGCTGGATCTCCTCGGGCAGGTAGCCGGTAGGGGTCTTCCAGTCTCTGACCACGGCGAACGGCAGGGCCCGCGCCGGGAGCGTGAGGAGATACACCAGTCCATCGGCGGCCTCGCCGAACGCCGCCCGTTGCCGTACGTCGAGGACGTTGGCGAAGATCAGCTCACCGGCCGGCACGGCGGGCAGGATACAGGAAGGCCAACTTTCCCTGCCCGGTTAGGCCATTCGCGCCAGCCACAGCGACGGTTCCTCGAGCTCCGGCATCGACGGCAACGCGTCGGCCGACGTCCACATCGCCGCCAACGTCTCCTCGCCGGCATCGGCGGCGACCCGCGCGCAGAACTCCCGTCCCAGCGCGTACTGTTCGGCCTTCATCTCGAGCCCGATCAGTCGCTCCAGCGCGCGGTCTCCGTGACGGCCCTCGCGGTGTCGCTTGAGCGCCTCCTCGATCATGGAGTACGACGTCAGCATCCGTCGGCCGAGCGTCTCGGCGACGTGATCGCCGTATCCCTCCGCGGCGGACATGAACGCCTGAACGCGCAAGACGCGAAGCCGCTGCTCCGGGTCGGACGTCTCCCCGAACAGGTTCCCCATGCCCTCGACGGCTTCGCCGAACGCCTCCGGATTGGCCAGATCCAATCCTTCCAGCTGTCGCTCGAACCCCGACACGTCGACCTCCGCGTGCTCGATGAGATCCTTCACCAAGCCGGCGAAGTGCGGGCGGACCCAGGGGCGAGCGAACTCGAACCGGTGCGTCACCTCGTGCAGGGAGACCCAGGCCCGAAACTCGACCGGGGAGAGGCTCCAGTCCCGTTCGAACTCGGCGACGTTGGGCATCACGAACAGCAGGGTTCCGCCGGGCCGCGGGACGGCGAGGTCGTACTGACCGAGGACCCGACCCGCCAGGAACCCGAGCACCGAGCCGACCTGGGCTCCGAGCAGCAGCGGGCCGAGGCGGTCCATGACCATGGCCATCATCTCGGGGCCCTGGGGCGTGGGCGGCGCCGCGGCTTCGTCCATGGCCGGCATCGCTTCGCGGAACGCCTGGCCCAGCCGAACCGCGACGGGCTCGATCGCTTCGCGAAGCCCGGCGATGTTCGCCTCGACCCA
>JBHELE010000040.1:0-3953 GCA_046263235.1 Actinomycetota bacterium | reverse complement strand
GGCGGAGGTGAAGCGTCTGGACGCGGCCGCCGGGCGAGGCGCTCGGGCCTCGGTCCCCACGCTCGAGGAGGCGCTCGGGTTGCTGTCGGGCCGGGCCGGGATCAACATCGAGCTGAAGAACCTCCCGGGCGAACCGTCGTTCGACTCGCCGCGGGAAGGCGCGGCCGAAGCCACCATCGAGGCGCTGGACCGAATCGGCTTCGACGGCCCGGTCCTGATCTCGTCGTTCAACTGGTTGTCGATCGAATGGGTCCGCGAGGCCCGCCCGGATATCCCGACCGCCTTCCTGACGACCGCGATGATCGATCCGGACGCCGCGCTGGTGTACGTGAGCGATCGGGGCCACACCCATGTGTTGCCGCAGGCCCCCGCGATCTACGCGCAGGGCGAGGGGTTCGTGCGGCGGGCCCACCACCGGGGCGTGCTGGTGGGGACGTGGACGGTCGACGAGGCCGAGGAGATCGAACGGCTGTTCTCGTGGGGCGTGGACGCGGTCGCCACGAACGATCCGGCCATGGCGGTCGCCGTCAGGGACCGGTTCCGGTCGGGCTCAGCTTGATGCCGTCCTCAACCTGAGCCCGGTCTCACCCCGACAGGCCCTCTCGCAGAGTGGCCAGCGTCTTCGCCAGCAGCCGTGACACGTGCATTTGAGAGATCCCGAGCTGTTCCGCGATCTCGCTCTGGGTCAGTCCCTTGAAGAAGCGGAGATAGAGCATGCGCCGCTCCCGGGCCGGGAGCTGTTGGACCAGCGGGCCGACGCTGACCCAGTCCTCCAGGGCCTCCAGCGAGGCGTCGTCCTCGCCGAGCTGCTCGTGATAGGAGAGGCCTTCCTCTCCGGTCGGCGCATCCAGCGAGATCAATCGGTAGGCGTGGGCGGAGTCCAGGCCCTCCAGGACCTCGTCCTCGGTGGTCCCCGCGGCGTTGGCGATCTCGGCGACGGTGGGCGAGCGCTGGAGCTCCTGCGACAGCTTCCCGATCACCGACCCCAGGCGCAGGTTCAACTCCTGCAGTCGCCGGGGGACGCGCACCGCCCATCCCTTGTCCCGGAAATGACGCTTCAGCTCTCCGACGATCGTGGGCGTGGCGTACGTCGAGAACTCCACCTCCCGGTCCGGATCGAATCGATCGACCGCCTTGACCAGCCCGATCGTGGCGACCTGGATCAGGTCGTCGAGCGGCTCGCCTCGGCCGGCGAACCGCCTGGCGAGGTATTCGACCAGCCCGAGGTGGCCTTCGATCAACCTGTCGCGGACGTCCTCCGCGCGGTTCTCCTGCAGTTGCCGGAAGAGCTCCTTGACCTCCGCTTTCGGAAGTTGGGGATGACGCTCCTGCATCGTCAGCGGAGCTCACCCCGATTCACCATGAACCGCACGTCGATGGGTTCGCCATCCCGTCCGACCTGGAGCTCGGAGGCGACCGACTCCAGGATCAGCTTCGACCACGGATTGAGGAATTCGGCGCCGGCCTTCACCGGGCTCTCGCCAGCGACGGTGATCCTCAGGCCGTCGTCCACGACGTCGAAGGTGAGGCGAAGGGACCGAACCGGCGGATCCGAGGTCGCCAGCACCCGGCCGCAGACCTCATCGATCGCGATGTGCAGGTCCATCAGGCGGTCGTAGGTGAAGTCGAGCCGCGCAGCCAAGGCGGTTGCGGTGGCGCGCGCCAGCCCGATGTGTCCCGTGGTCGCGGGGATTCGAAGGTGAACCTGGTCTGACAAGTCGGTCGATTCTACCCAGTGGGGGCGAACGCACTTCCTAGAATCACGCCGTGTTCAGGCGGCGCGAGCGGAGGGTGGCGCTCCCCGGCGTTCGCCGGGCCCACGACGCGTTCAAACGAGCCGTGGCCGACGTCGACGAGGCGAAGGCGACGCTGTTCCTCGGCGTCCCCTCTGGCCGGAAGCCGAAGGTCCCGCTGGCGGAGGCCGTGTGGGCGTTCGAGGAACACCTTCGCCGTGCTCGCGACGCGATGCCGTCGTGGCGCCTCGAACAGGTCGAGGACGCGTGGTCCGAATGCGCCGCCGGGCTCGAGCTGGCGGCGCGGCGCGCCGAGGAGCTCAGGCGCCACGGGGCGAGCGACGCCTACGAGGACCTCGTCCCCATCCTGGACGAGGTCATGGCGCCCCTCGATGCGTTCGCCAAGGCTGCCGCCCGGTTCCACGAGCTCGGCGCCTGACCGGCCGGAGTCAGGTCGGGAGCGCCTGCTGTCGGGGCGGTGTCATGTCGTAGAGCACCCGGGTCCCCTCCGCCCGGGCGACCGGATGCAATCGATGTTCGTCGGCCCGCCCCGGGGCGAGGAGATGGATCACGCGCCATCCGCGGGCGTGGAGGGCGTCGGCGATCATTCGGCGGTGGCATCTTGACCACAGGGATTCGGCGCACATGAACGCCGTCCGGGACGACCGGGCTTCAGCTTCGAGCCACGCCAGGGCATCCGAGAACTCGGCCGAGTCCATGTAGTCCGCGTAGCCCCGAAATCCGGCGACGGTGAGCGACGAATGGGGGGAGTCGGGGAGCGGCCGTCGCCACCCACCGAGGTCCTTGCGCCACGAGTACCGGATGCCCGCGTCGTGGAGTGCCGCGGCGAGGCGGTCCCGCCCGAAATGTGGATGGCGGCGAGATCCCGGCGCCGTTCGCACGTCGACCAGATGCTCGATGCCGGCCTCGGCCAGGATCCCCAGGAAGCCCTCGAGCGGCCTGGCCCCGTGCCCCACCGAGTAGACGTTCGGTGGTTCGCCGGCGGGGTCAGGTCGTCGCTTTTCTGAAGGCGCGGGTGGCACCGGTCAGCGTGAACGCGCCCACCAGGGCGATGACCCCCATGGCCTTGCCGAACTCCGCCCAGGCATACCCGAAGTTCATGAAGGCCCGGGCCGTATCGATCACGTACGTCACGGGGTTGAACTTGCCCACTGTCGAGAGCCAGTCCGGGAGCAGCCCGGCCGGCATCATGGCGGTGGACAGGAACAACAAGGGGAAGGTCAGCAGGATGCCGAGCATCATCGTCATCTCCGAGTTCCGGGAACGAAGGGCGATGATGTTGGAGAGCCCGGCCCAGACGACGCCGAATGACGCCGCGACGAACAACATGACCAACGCGCCGACCACGCCGGTCTCGATCCGCGCTCCCATGATCAAGGCGACGACGAGGATCAGCCCACCTTGGAGGATCATCCGCGTCGCGTCGGCCAGAATCTTTCCGACCAGGACGCTGGAACGATAGATCGGGCTGATCAAGAACTTGTCGAGCATGCCCAGCTCGAGGTCCGCCACCATCCCCATGCCGGACTGGAACGACGACGTCAGCACGGTCATGGTGAGCACGGACGGCGCGAAGAACATGAGGTAGCTGTCGTACCCCTGGCCCTGGAAGAACGGCGTGTCGCCGAGCCGCTGGAAGATCTGCGTGAACAGGACCAGCCACAGCATCGGCTGGAACAGGGAGAAGAACAGCATCATCGGGACCCGGACGATCTTCTTCAGGTTGCGCTGAAAGATCGTCATGGACTCCGTCAGCGGGCGGATCAGCGGGTTGGCGGCATGCGCCGGGGCGGCCGGGGTGCCGGCCAGGACGTCCGGACGGCTCAACGTCTTCGCCATCTCTATCTCCTCCCCGCGCTGCGTCCAACGCCCCGCATGGCCATCGCCATGGAGTTCTGCGGATGGGCGGCCGTGTCCTCCACCCGCATCCGCTCGCCCGTGTACTTCAGGAAGACCTCGTCGAGCGATGGAGTGCTGATCGAAAGCTTCGAGATCGGGATTCCCTCGTCGTCCATCCGCCGGACCAGTGCCGAGAGGTTCGCCGTGGCATCGGGCAACGGGACGGCCACGGAATGGTCGAACGTCTTGACGTCTCCGGCGCCGCCGAATCGGGCCACCACCGCTCGGGCTCTCTCCAAGGTCGTTCCGTCGGCGTCCTCGGGCAGGGAGAGCGTGACCACGTCGCCACCAACCCCCGCC
>JBHELE010000039.1:0-5081 GCA_046263235.1 Actinomycetota bacterium | reverse complement strand
TCGGAGCCTCCGCCATCGTTGCCACCGCCCCCGCCACCCCCGCCACCGCCGTTGGTGGATCCGGGGGCCTTGACCACGACCGACCCCGACATCGACTGACCATGCACCTTGCAGAAGTAACCGAACGTGCCGGCGGTCGTGAACGTGTGGCTGTACGTATCGCCGGTCTCCAAGCATCCCGTCGCCGGGCAGGTCGGCGACGAATCGAACGAGCCGTCGTCTGCGGTGACCGAATGGGGCGCCTGGCCGTTGTGCGTCCACACCACGGTGTCGCCGACGGCGATCGTCACCTGTTCCGGACTGTAGAAGTTGTCGCCGATGGAGACGGCCGTCGTGGCCGCGAACGCGGGTGCGGAGATGGTCAGGACGGCGAGTATCAGGACGACGAGAACGGCTCGGGTCTTCACCGCAGCTCCTCCGGAGTCGTGGGCGTGAATTGTATGGTGTACGGCCGACCGACCGTCGGGGATTCGAGGGCGTTTACGCGCCGCCCGCCCGACGGGACCGCCGGAGGAGACCCAACCCGGCCGCCCCCAGGACGATGAGGGTGCTCCCGACGCCGGCGCCCACCGCCGGCGAGATCGGCGGCCCGGTGTGCGGCAGGTTGTCCTTGGTCGGAGCGGGATAGTGGCGGGGCGGGGGAGGCGGCTCGACGGCTTGAGCCACCGCGCCGTGGACGCGGACCACGGAGCGGGCGCGGAGTGAGGAGACCTTGACCGGCCCGGGAACCGCCGAAGCGACCCCCCCGGAGGTGATCACGACGATCGCCGAGACGGCACAGGCCGCCGTCAACCGCCGGAGCGTCAACGTTCGATCCTTCCTTCCCCTGGGCGAGCCGGGCGAAGTGTATCCGCAGCGCGGCTCCGGTTCCAAAACCCCGGCCACTTTTCTCGGAGGGGCGGCGGGGCCCCCCGTGAACGCCCCCGTATACTTGACACGGAGGAGCCGGCCGGGCGGCCGCGGCTCGGCCGAGAGGTCGACGTCGAGGAAAGTCCGGACTCCACAGGGCAGGGTGCTGGGTAATTCCCAGGCGGGGCGACCCGCGGAAAGTGCCACAGAGACGAAACCGCCAACCACCTCGAACCCCGGGGTCTCCGCGGCGACAGCGGCGGGGAAACGGCGAGGCAGGGGCAAGGGTGAAACGGTGAGGTAAGAGCTCACCAGCGGCCGGGTGACCGGCCGGCTGGGCAAACCCCACCCGGAGCAAGGCCAAGCAGGGAGCGAGTGGCCCGCTCGATGCTCCCGGGTAGGCTGCACGAGGGTCGCGGTGACGCGGCCCCCAGATGGATGGTCGCCACCGGCCCGTGAGGGCCGGGACAGAATCCGGCTTACAGGCCGGCTCCTCCTCCATCCGCCGGCGAGGAGGCCCGTGTGACCGACGAGCCCGAACCGAAGCGGTGCCCGCTGTGCGGGCGCGGTGACCTCGTGGACATCACGTTTCGCGAGGGCCCCAACCCGGAAGGCGTCGACGAGGAGCTCCAGGTCGCCGATTCCAGGCAGGTCGAGACGTATTCCTGTGGACATGAGGTCGTCGGACCCTCGCTGGCGGAGAGTGCCGCCGCCGCGGACGACCTGGAGGTGGAGCGCCGGGCCTCGGAGGACACCGCCGATCCGGCTTAGACGTCTCGGACGAGCGTTGCTCGCGACCACGGCGGCGCTCGCGGTATCCGCGGGCTGCACCTCTTCGGGAAACGTGCGGTTCTCGGCCCTCTCCGGGCCGATGCCGGCGCTGAGCGGCCCCGGGGTAACGGGCCACCGAGTGGATTCATCGGTCTACGCCGGGAAGATGGTCCTCATCAACTTCTGGGCGTCATGGTGCGCGCCGTGCCGGCGCGAGCAGCCCGGGCTCGAGGCGCTATGGCGCCGGCTGGGTCCGACCGGTGCCGTTGCCTTCGTGGGGGTCAATCACCGAGACAACGCGTCGAAGGCCAACGCGTGGATCGAGAGGTACGGCGTCACGTACCCGAGCATCTCGGACCCCGGCGGCGAAATCGCCGCCCGGTTCGGCGTGCCCTTCCTGCCGGCGACCATCCTGGTGGATCGAACCGGACAGCTTCGATATCGCCTGATCGGTGCCCAGGAACCAGATTTCGTCGAAGGATTGCTTGACGTCGTCGCCGACCTCGGGGCGGAACCGTCTCCGTCGCCGTGACAGCCGGGACTATCGAGCCAGCGCCCTCGCCAGCTGCCTGCCGGCGTGATACGACGACCGCACGAGCGGCCCCGCTTCGACGTGGGCGAACCCCATGCGTGTGCCCATCTCGGCGTGCTCGGCGAACTCTTCCGGTGTGACCCAGCGGTCGACGGGGAGATGCATCCGCGTCGGCTGCAGATACTGGCCGATCGTCAGCAGGTCGCACCCGGCGGCGACCAGATCCCGCATGGCGCCGGCGACCTCGTCGGGGCGTTCACCCATGCCGAGGATCAGGTTCGACTTCGTGACCTGAGCCGGTCGCAGGCGCTTGGCGATCCGAAGGACCTCCAGGGAACGGTCGTACCCGAACGCGGGGCGGATTCTCGCGTGGAGGCGCCGAACCGTCTCCAGGTTGTGGGCGAACACATCTGGCTTCGCCGCGATCACCGTCGCGATGTCTCCTTCGCCCCCCTTGAAGTCGGCGGGGAGCACCTCGATGCCGCACCCCGGGACAGCCGCGCGAACGGCCCGGATGCACTCCGCCCACACGGCGGCGCCGCCGTCCGGGAGGTCGTCCCGGGCCACGCCCGTGACCACGACGTAGCGAAGGCCCATGGCGCTCACCGCGTCGGCGACACGCCGGGGTTCGTCGCCGTCGACCTCGAGGGGCTTCGCCGTCATGACATCGCAGAAGCCGCACCGCCTCGTGCACCGGTCGCCCAGGATGAGGAACGTGGCCTCGCGGTCCTCCCAGCACTCGTAGATGTTCGGGCAGCCCGCTTCCTCGCAGACCGTGTGGAGCTCCTGCGACCGCATGAGCTGCTTGAGGGCGGTATAGTTCGGCCCCGTGCGGGCCTTCACCCGAAGCCACTCCGGTCGTCTTGTCGGAGCGACCGTTTGGGCACATCCCACCGACCGTGCCTCGTGCGTGTCCGCGATCGGCGGCGCCACGGCAACGCCCCCGCCGCCTTCCGTGGGGACGATGGGGAGGAACAGGCGGCGCTTGTGAGGGTTGTGATCCCGTGTCGGCATCGAAGGCCAGTCTATCCGCTGGGCTTTGGTGCGAAACGAGGCGACGGTCCGTCGGCTCGAGGTCGCGGTCCAACTTCTCGGGCACGATGAACACTCATCCGGCCCGATCCTCCGGGGTGATGGCGAAGATCCGGTGGTCCTCCCAGACACCGGCGATCTGCAGATACCGCCGGGCCAGGCCCTCGTACCGAAACCCGTTCTTCTCGAGCACCCGGATCGACGCGGTGTTGCGCGGCATGACCGCGGCCTGGACGCGGTGCAGGCGGCCGGGTCCGAACGCGAAATCCAGGACCTGGCGTACGGCTTCGGTGGCGTAGCCGCGGCGTCCCCACTGCTCGCCGACGAAGTAGCCCAGCGTGGCGTTCTGCCACGCCCCGCGAACCACGTTCGCCAGGGCGATCCGCCCGACGAGCGTCCCGGTGGCTCGCTCCCAGATGCCGAACGCGTACAGGGCATCGGCCTCCCGGTCGGCGGTGGCCCGCTGAAGCTCACCGCGAACCCCCGAGACCGTGAAGAACCAATCGGGACGGATCGGCTCGTACGGCTGGAGGAACTCCCGATTCGACACCAGGAGCTGATGAAAGACGACGGCCTCGGTCTCGGTGGTCTCGCGGATCTGAACGGCCGGTCGTGAGGTCACGCGGGGGCGCGGCGGGCGCTCAGAACTTCCAGAGATCCCGCATCCGCTCCAGGATCTTCTCCGGATCCGGCATGTAGAAGTGCTCCAGGGGACCCGAGAACGGCATGGCCGGGATGTCGGGTCCGCCGATTCGCACGAGGGGCCCGTCCAGGTCGAACAGGCACTCCTCGGCGATGGTGGCCACGATCTCCGCTCCCGCGCCATACGTTCGGTTGTCCTCGTACACGACCATGGCCTTGCCGGTCTTGCGGACCGAATCGAGGATCGTCGTCGTATCCAGCGGGGCGATGGTCCGGACGTCGATCACCTCGATCGACGCGCCTTCGTCGGCGAGCTTGTTCGCCGCCTCCAGGCAGTGATGGAGCATGAGGCCGTACGCGACGCACGTGACGTCGTCGCCCTCTCGCTTGACATCGGCCTTGCCGCTCGGCACCTCGTACGGCTCGTCCGGCACGTCGCCCTTGATGAGGCGGTACGTCTTCTTGTGCTCCAGGAACAGCACGGGGTCGGGATCCCGAATGGCCGCCCGGAGCAGACCCTTCGTGTCGTACGGCGTCGACGGCGTGACCACCTTGAGGCCCGGAACGTGCCCATAGAACGCCTCGATCGACTGCGAGTGATACAGCGCGCCGTGCACGCCACCTCCGTACGGCGCCCGAACGACCATGGGCACCCCGAACGCCCCGTTCGACCGGTACCGGAACCGAGCCGCCTCGGAGACGAGCTGGTCGAAGGCCGGGTGGATGAAGTCGGCGAACTGGATCTCGGCGACGGGAAGAAGACCGTCGAGGGCCATCCCGATGGCCACGCCGACGATGGACGATTCCGCCAAGGGTGTGTCGATCACCCGCTGCTCCCCGAACTCGTCGAGGAACCCGGCCGTGACCCGGAACACTCCGCCCCGAGCTCCGACGTCCTCGCCGAGGACAAGGACACGGTCGTCGGCGTGCATCTCCTCCCACAAGGTGTCGTGGATGGTCTGGACGACGTTCTTCTCGGTCACTCGCCACCCCCCGCCGGGGCGTCGGCCGGTGTGGCTTCGCCGCCGGTGGTTTCCATGGCGTCGGCCTTCTCGTTGCTTCGGTCGCCGGCGGCACCCGTCGGTTTCGAATCGGCGAACACGTGGACCGTGGCCGTGTCGGGCGTCGGGTCCGGCGCGTCCCACGCGTCCTGGACCTCGCGGTCGACCTCTTCCTTCAGCTCCGTCCGGATCGCCTCGATCTTCTCGTCGTCCAGAAGCCCCTGCTCCTTCAGGTACGTGCCGAAGACCAAGAT
>JBHELE010000038.1:0-6566 GCA_046263235.1 Actinomycetota bacterium | reverse complement strand
CGAATGGCGCGCCCCTCATCGAGCTGTATCTCGCCGCCGCGCAGGCTGGCTGGTATCTCACCCCGATCAACTACCACCTGGCGCCGCCGGAAGTGGCCTACATCGTCTCGGACTGCGCGGCGAAGGCGTTCGTCGCGGACGACCGGTTCGGCGACATCGCCCGGGCCGCAGCGGATGAGGCCGGCGTGCCGGGCGACGCGAGGTTCGCCGTCGGAGCGATCGATGGGTTCCGTTCTTACGACGAGCTGAAGGATGGGCAGCCCGACGACCAGCCATCCGACCGGGCCGCGGGCGGCATCATGACCTACACGGCGGGAACGACCGGGCGACCGAAAGGCGTCCGGCGGCCGCTGATGCCGGTCGACCCCGACACTGCCGGGCAGATGTACTTCACCTGGTTCCAGTTCCTGTACGGCATCCCGCCGAAGGCCGACAACGTCCACCTAACGGTGGCGCCGCTGTACCACACGGCGGTCATGAACTTCACGGCGATGGCCCTGGCCGGCGGTCACACGGTCGTCCTCATCGACAAGTGGACACCGGAGGGCACGCTCGAGCGGATCGAGCGGTATCGGGTCACCCACTCTCACATGGTCCCCACGATGTTCGTCCGCTTGCTGCAGCTCCCCGACGACGCCAAGACGAAGTACGACGTCTCCTCGCTCACGCACGTGATCCACTCGGCCGCGCCGTGCCCCATCGACGTGAAGCGGCAGATGCTCGAGTGGTGGGGGCCCGTGATCTACGAGTACTACGCGGCCACGGAGGGCGGCGGGACGCTCGTCACGCCGCAGCAGTGGCTCGAGAAGCCGGGAACAGTGGGGCCACCGTGGCCCAACTCGGAGATCCGCGTGCTGGACGACGAGGGAAATCCATGCGAGCCGGGCCAGCCCGGAACCGTGTGGATCAAGATGGGCGACTACACCTTCGAGTACCACAAGGACAAGGAGAAGACCGAGCAGACCTGGAAGGACGGGTTCTTCACCGTCGGCGACATCGGCTACCTGGACGAGGACGGCTGGCTGTTCCTCAACGACCGCAAGGCCGACATCATCATCTCGGGCGGGGTGAACATCTATCCGGCCGAGATCGAAGCGGCGCTGTTCGGCCACGACGCGGTGGGCGACGCCGCGGTGATCGGGGTGCCGGACGACGAATGGGGTGAGCGGGTCCACGCCGTGATCGAGCCGCGCGAGGGCCATGAGCCCGGCGAGGAGCTGGCCGGCGAGATCACCGAATACCTGAAGGGACGACTAGGGGGCTACAAGATCCCGCGCGACATCGAGTTCGTCGAGAAGCTCCCACGCGACCCCAACGGCAAGCTGTCGAGGTCGAAGCTCCGCGAGAAGTACTGGGCCGGCCGCGAACGGGCCATCTGAGGACGAATACGACGACCACATTCCTCTTGTCTCGGCCGGGGCACACATGTTCGCGGTCCAAGGCAACGGATACGGCCGGCAATACCGATCCGGCCCCGGCGAAGCGAGATTCAAGGTCTGCGGAGCGGTCTCCTTCTGACTAGGGACGGGGCTCCGCACGCTCCCACAGGCGGCGTAGTGAAGCGGCGAACCTCTCGGGTTCGGCCCGATGGGGTGGGTCGAAGTGGTGGCGCCCTTCGTAGACCTCGCGCGTGAAGTCCGGAAAGACTCGCTCCAGTCGATTGGCGATCGGCTCATTCGCCGCCGGGTTGCTTTTGCCTCCCAGGACGTAGAGCACGGGACGATCGAACGCTCGCAGCCTATCGAGGTCGAGGTGGTGAGCCTTGAACGCGGCGGTCAGCGCGCGGAGGCCGGCCGGCCGCATGGCGAACCACGGCGGAGGCGGTCCGGGCGGGGGTGGGGGCGGATCCACTCCGGGCGCAAGCGTATTTCGCATGAACGCCGACATGGCTTCCTCCGGGGGAAACGCCATTATTTCGTCCTCACGCCGCCAGTAGGCCCGCTCTTCTTCGGTCCATCCCTCGTTTCCGCCCCACGCCGGCTCGTTCAGCGCGAGGCTCATGAGCCGCTCGGGGTACCCGGCGCAGAAGGCGAGGGCGCAGGCCCCGCCCCCCGAGTAGCCCACGAGGTGAAACCGATCGAAGCCCGCATCGTCGGCGAAGCGGCGGAGCCCATCCACCTCGGTGTCGAGCCCGTAGTCGGGGGGCGGCTCGTCATCGCGGTACAGCTCGAGGTCCTTGTACCGGGCATCGACGTCCGGACCCAGCGCGGCGATTAGGTCGCCATACGCCAGGTTGGCCGGCAGGACCCCGCCCGGCACGAGCATCGCCCGAAAGCGCCGCATGGCGTCGATGGTAGGGCGGGACGGCGCCGTCGTCGATCGATGGGGTCCTCGGCGCCTTGCCCCAAAAATAGAAACGTGTTCTACTTTTCGCCGTCCCCTCGGAGGTCGCGATCGGTGACGGAGACAACGAGCCTTCCCACGGCGCCCCACGTGCTCGAATATCCATATTCGCGCAGCGTCGGGCCGGTGTTGGGCAAGTTCCTGGGCGGGCTCAAGGCCGGTGTGTTGCTGGGCGTCCGCTCTCCGTCGGGGAAGGTGCTGTGCCCGCCGCTCGAGTACGACCCGGACACGGGAGAGGCGACCACCGGTGAGTTCGTCGTGGTCGGCCCCTCGGGGACGGTAACCACGTGGACGTGGTCGAGTCCTCGACAGGGCCAACCCCTCGACCACCCATTCGCCTGGGCCCTGATCAAGCTCGACGGTGCGGACACCGCACTGCTCCACGCCGTCGACGCGGGGGACGAATCACGCACGTCGACCGGCATGCGGGTCCGGGTTCGCTTCCGTGAGGACCGCAAGGGCCACATCACCGACATCGAATGCTTCGAGCCCGAGGCGGCGCCATGACCGAGACGTCCACGGTCGACGTCGACGCCATCGAGCCGGTCCAGGTCATCACGACCCCCATCCGGCTCGAGTACGAGATCCAGGCCGGGCGGGCCATGGCCCTGTTCCTGGCCGGGCTGGCCGAGGGCAAGATTCGGGGCCAGCGGTGTCCGGTCTGCAAGGAGGTCTACGTGCCGCCTCGGGGATCGTGTCCCAAGGACGGCGTCCCCACCGAGGAGGAGGTCCAGGTCTCGGACGAGGGCGTGATCGAGAGCTTCTGCATCGTGAACATCCCGTTCTACGGACAGGTCCTGCAGATCCCGTACGTGTGCGCGTCTGTGCGACTGGACGGCGCCGACCTTTCGTTCCAGTGGCTGGTCGAAGAGGTCAAGCCCGAGGACGTCCACCAGGGCATGCGGGTGAAGGCCGCATGGGTGCCTCCCGAGGAGCTCAAGCCGTCCATGGAGAGCATCCGCTACTTCAAGCCCGTCGAGGCGCAGGGGTCCCCGGCCGATGCGTGACGTCGCCATCGTCGGCTTCGCCCAGACGCCCAGCGTCGCGAAGGAGACGCGCAACGAGGTCGAGATGATCATGCCGGTGCTGCACGAGGCCGTGAAACAATCGGGCATCCCTCGGCAGGAGATCGGGTTCACGGTCTCCGGCAGCTGTGACTTCCTGATCGGGCAGCCGTTCTCGTTCGTGGGCGGCCTGGACGCCGTGGGCGCCTGGCCGCCCATCCGCGAATCGCACGTGGAGATGGACGCGGCGTGGGCCCTGTACGAGGCGTGGGTGAAGATCCAGACCGGGGAGGTCGACTCGGCGTTGATCTACGGCTTCGGAAAATCGTCCCCCGGCGACCTGGGCCGAGTGCTGGCGCTCCAGCTCGATCCCTACCTGCTGACGCCACTGTGGCCGGACACGATCGCGCTGGCGGCGCTGCAGGCTCGGGCGTATCTGGAGAAGACCGGGAGGACCGAACGCGACATGGCCGAGGTGGCCGTTCGGAGTCGTCGCGATGCCGCCTCCAACCCGAACGCGCAGGTGTCGGGTGAAACGGATGTCGAGTCCCTGTTGGCGGAACCTCCCATTGCATCGCCCCTACGCCGGCACGATTGCCCCACATCCTCCGATGGAGCGGCGGCCATCGTCCTGGCCACGGGCGACGCGGCTCGGCGCGGGACGAGGCCACCAGCGTGGATTCGCGGCATCGACCACCGCATCGAGCCCCACCAGCTGGGCTCGCGAGACCTCACGAAGTCGGTGTCCACCCAGATCGCCGCTCGCAACGCAGGCGTCGGCGATGGGCCGGTGGAGGTGGCGGAGCTGTACGCGCCGTTCACCCACCAGGAGCTCATCCTGCGTGACGCGATGGGGCTGAACGGCGATACGGCCATCAACCCCAGCGGGGGCGCGCTCACCGCCAATCCCTTGATGGCCGCCGGGCTCATTCGGATCGGAGAGGCGGCCACCGCCGTCGCCGAGGGCCGGGCCCGGCGCGCCGTCGCCCACGCCACCAGCGGGCCGTGCCTCCAGCAGAACCTCGTCTGCGTGTTGGAAGGAGCGGCCTGACATGGGGAACCCGTGCGCGGTGATCGGCATCGGCCAGACGAAGCACTCGGTCAAGCGCGACGACGTCTCGATCGCCGGCCTGTGTCGCGAGGCGGCCAGCCGGGCCCTGGAGGACGCCGAGATGACGTGGGCGGACATCGACGCCGTCGTCATCGGAAAGGCTCCCGACATGTTCGAGGGCATCACCATGCCGGAGCTGTACCTGGCGGACGCCCTGGGCGCCTCCGGCAAGCCGATGCTCCGCGTGCATACGGCCGGAAGCGTGGGCGGGTCGACCGCACTGATCGCGACGAATCTGGGGCAGGCGGGCATCCACGAACGGGTCCTCACCGTGGCGTTCGAGAAGCAGTCCGAGAGCGACACCATGTGGGCACTCACCGTGATGATGCCGTTCTCCATCCCGGTCGTGGCTGGCGCCGGTGGGTACTTCGCACCCCACATTCGCGAGTACATCCGCCGGTCGGGCGCCCCCGACCACATCGGGCTGAAGGTCGCGGTGAAGGACCGGGAGCACGGGCTGAAGAACCCGTACGCGCACCTGCACCAGGAGGGCCTCACCCTCGAGGTGGCGGCCGAGTCGCCGATGCTGTGGGACCCCATTCGATACGTGGAAACCTGCCCCGCGTCGGACGGGGCGTGCGCCATGGTCCTGGCCAGCGAGGAGGCGGCGAAACGGTCGCCGAAGCCGCCGGCGTGGGTCCTGGCCACGGCGATGCGCAGCGAGCCGACCATGATGGCCGGCCGCGACGAGGTGAACCCCGACGCCGGTCGAGATTGCGCCGCCGATCTGTACGGCCAGGTCGGGATCACCGACCCCCTGCGGCAGATCGACGTGGCCGAGATCTACGTCCCGTTCAGCTGGTACGAGCCGATGTGGCTGGAGAACCTGGGGTTCGCCGACGAGGGCACGGGGTGGAAGCTCACCGACGACGACGTGACGAAGCTCGGTGGCGACCTCCCGATCAACCCGTCCGGCGGTGTGCTGTGCACGAACCCCATCGGGGCCTCCGGGATGCTCCGGTTCGCCGAGGCGGCCCTCCAGGTGCGGGGGCAGGCCGGCGAGCACCAGGTCGATGGCGCGAGGGTCGCGCTGGGTCACGCCTACGGCGGCGGCTCGCAGTTCTTCGCCATGTGGATCGTGTCCAGCGAGCCCCAGCTGCGCTGAAGGAGAGCGGCGTGTCGAACTTCGCGTTCACCGACGAACAGGAAGAGCTCCGCAGGACCATTCGGCGGTTCATGGACGAACGGTCCCCGTCGGGGGAGGTTCGGCGGCTGATGGCCACCGACGACGGCTACGACGACGTGGTCTGGAAGCAGATGGGACAGGAGCTGGGCCTGCAGGGCCTGGCCATCCCGGAGGAGTACGGGGGTCAGGGCTTCGGCCCGGTCGAGCTGGGGATGGTGCTCGAGGAGATGGGCAAGTCGGTGTTCGGAGGGCCGTTCTTCGCGTCGGTGTGCCTCGGTGCGCCGGCCATCGCCTTCGGCGCCACACACGACGAGAAGCGGGAGCTCCTGCCCGGGATCGCCTCCGGTGACACCATCGCCACGTTCGCCTTCGCAGAGCCGAACGGCCTGTGGGACGCGGCCATCACGATGGAGGCCACGGCGGAGGAGGGGGCGTTCGTTCTGAACGGGACGAAGAGCTACGTCCTGGACGGCCACAACGCGTCGGCGATCGTGGTCGCCGCGCGCCTCCCCGGGACGGTCGGCGAGGATGGCATCGCGCTCTCCCTGGTCGATGGGTCCGCCGATGGACTTCGCCGCACATTGCTCGACACCATCGACCAGACTCGAAAGCAAGCCCGATTGGAATTCGACGGCGTCCGGTCGCGTCCGCTCGGGACGCCCGGCGAGGCCTGGCCGGCAGTGTCGAAGACGCTCGATCTGGCGGTGGTCTACCTGTCGGCGGAGATGACCGGTGGATCGCAACGGTGCCTGGACATGGCGGTGGAGTACGCCAAGAACCGCGTGCAGTTCGGCCGCCCCATCGGTTCGTTCCAGGCCATCAAGCACAAGTGCGCCGACATGCTGCTGCGGGTCGAATCCGCCAAGGCCGCCTCCTACTATGGGGCCTGGGTGGCCGCGGAGGGGTCCGATGAGCTCGCCGTCGCCGCGCCGATGGCGAAGGCGTACTGCTCGGACGCGTACTTCTTCTGCGCCACCGAGAA
>JBHELE010000037.1:0-4111 GCA_046263235.1 Actinomycetota bacterium | reverse complement strand
GCGCCGACACGAGCCACGACGCGATCGCGGCCGTGCCCAGGACTCCGACGATCACCGACAGCGACAGCCAGATCGGCATGTGGACCACGCTCGACAGCAACATCTTCACCCCGACGAACCCAAGGATCACAGCCAGGGCCGGCTTCAGGTACCGGAACCGGGCCATGCCGCCCGCCAGCACGAAGTACAACGACCGCAGCCCCAGAATGGCCATGGCGTTCGACGTGAACGCGATGAACGCGTGCCGCGTGATGGCGAACACCGCGGGGATCGAATCGACGGCGAACACCAGGTCGGTCGCCTCGATCAGGATCAGCACGGCCAGCAGGGGCGTGGCCACTCGCTTCGTCCCCCGCCGCGTGAAGAACCGCTGACCGACGAAGCTCTCGCTCATCGGGACGAAGCGTCTGGTCGCCCGCAGCACCAGGCTCTCCTCGAGCGAGCGCCGGTGGTCCTCCCTCTGGGTGACGAACCGAATGGCCGTGACGATCAGGATGCCGCCGAACACGTAGATGACCCAGTGGAACCGGTCCAGGAGCGCCGACCCGGCCAGGATGAAGGACAGGCGCATGGCGATGGCGCCGACCACGCCCCAGAACAGAACGCGGTGCTGGTGCTCCCGGGGGACCGTAAAGTGCGTGAAGATCAGGATCCACACGAACACGTTGTCGACGGACAGGCTCCACTCGATCAGGTAGCCGGCGAAGTACTCGCCCGCGAAGCGCCCTCCCAGCCACACCCAGACCAGGACGCCGAACGACAGGCCCAGTCCGACCCACAGGGCGGTCCATGCGAGGGCCTCCCGAAAGGGCATGACCCGCTCGTCCTGGTGCCGGGCGAGATCGACGCCGAGGAAGATGAACAACGCCGCCAGGAAGGCGATCCAGATGTACCAGTCCACCACGTCGACCGACCTCCAGCCCGATCAGATGTCGGCGCCGACGGTCTCGTCCCCGCCGCAGCGGGAGCCCGCCGGACCCGCTTTCAGAGGGTCGTGCTGACGGCGGAACCCAGGTGGACTACTCCCCTTCGGGCGTCCGTCCGACTGTACCAGGGACCCGGGACGAGGCCCCGGCCCGAATGCCGCCCTACGCGGGCACTTCGCCGACCGTCTCTTTGTCGGACGCGTCCTTTAGGACCGTTCCCTGCTCGCACTGGCCGGTGGCTTCGCCGGGTCCCGGCGGCCACCGCCGCTTGTCCCACCAGTGCAGAAGCACGACCTTCACCGAGCCGATGACGGGGACGGCCAGCAACATCCCCGGCAGACCGAACACCGACCCGGCCGCCAGCAACGCCAGCATCACCGTGACGGGATGCAGGCTGACCGTTCTCCCGATCACGTTGGGCGTGATGATGTGGTTGTCGACCTGCTGCACGACCAGGAGAGCGACTGCGGCTCCCAGGGCCAGAGGAAGCCCGGGGGCGAGGTTCAGCAGGCCGCCGCTGTCGGTCGTGGTGAACGCGATGAACAGCGCGATCACCCCGGCGAGAAACGGGCCGATCAACGGGATGAGGTTGAACAGCCCGGCCAGCCCACCGACCAAGGCCCAGTACGGAAGGCCCACGATCCACAGGCCCGCGGTCGACGCCAGGCCGACGAACGTGGCCACGAGCAGCTGGCCTCGGAAGTACCCCCCGACGGCCTTGCCGATGTCGGACGTCACGCTCCTGACCTCGTCGGAGTAGCGCGGCGGAACCGTTGCGGCCGCGGCCTGGCGGAGCTTGGGCAGGTCCACCAGCAGATAGAACGAGGTCAGCAGGCCGATCACGAACGCGACCAGACCGTGCAGGACGCCGGCGGTAAAGCTGAACAGGCGCGAGATGAACTTGCCACCGCCGCCGGTCGGGCCGAGGCTCTGCACCGCCTCCTGGACGTCGAGGTTCAGGTTGAACCGCTGGTTCAGGTCCGCCAGCCCCGACTCCACCTTCTGCAGGAGCTTCGGAGCGGCGTCGGCGAACCCCGTGACCTGGTGGGCGATGAGCGGCCCCAGGTACCGAATGGCGACCCCCAGGATCCCGAGCAGAACGACGTAGGTGATCAGCGTGGCCCACCCGCGGCGAACCCCGCCCCGCTCGAGCCGCGTGACGACCGGGTTCAGCAGGTAGACGAACACGATCGCGAGGATCAGCGGCGGAAAGATGATCCGGATCGGGCTGAGGGCGTACCGCCACACGAAGTAGCCAAGGATGAGGATCCCGATCAGCGCCCACGCCGCCAGCCCGAACCGCGTGAGCCGGGCCAGCGCGCTGCTCACCGTGAGCTGCCCGACCTGAACCGACTTGGGCTGCTCCGGGATGCCGGACAGCGGTTCGTCCTTGACCGGCGCCGCCCGCTTCGATCGCATGGATGTCCGATCCTTCGGCGCCCTCACGGTTGCGACTTTACCCTCCGGCGTGCCGCGCGATCGGAGATGTCCCGGGGGGTGGCGGCCGCGAGCGAACTCAGGGCGACTGGACGCCGGCGGCCAGCGAGACGCGCATCCGCAGGGTCGCCCCCCGCCCTGCGTGGGGCTCGATGTCCAGGTCGTCCACCAGCCCTCGCAGGAGCGGCAGGGACAGGCCGTGCTCGAAGGAGAAGTCCTTGGAGTCGAACTCGGTGTCGCGCTCGAGGAGCTCCGGATCGATCCCGGCCACGTCGAGAACCTCGATCACCATCTCGTCCCCGCCGACCGAGGCGATGAGGCGAACGGGATCCCCCTCGCCGGCGCGGGCGTTCGCGGTCACCGCATTCGTGCACGCCTCCGACACCGCGAGCTTGATGTCCTCCACCACCTCGTCGGCGACCTCGTGAAGGCGAGCCAGGGCGGCGACGGTGTGGCGGGCGGTGCTCACGAACTCGGGCCGGGGCGGGAAGGTCAGCTGGAGGTCTGCGTCGTCGCGCTCGTCGACGGCGCCCGCTGCCGTCATGACGCGGGCGCGGCCGCCGCGGCGTCCACGCTGTCGTGGATCGGGAAGACCTTGTTGAGGCCGGTGATGTCGAAGATCTTCAGGATCTTGTCCTGACTGGTGACGATCGACAGCGAACCTTCCTTGACCTTCACACGCTTCAGGCCCCCCACGAGCACGCCCAGCCCGGTGGAGTCCAGGAAGTCAACCGCGCCCATGTCCACGATGATGTTGTCCGCTCCCCCGTCGACGAGGTCGATGATCGCCTGGCGGAGCCGTGGGGCCGTGTAGACGTCGATCTCGCCGCGAAGGGTGAGGACGCTCGCCCCGCCGACCTGACTGGTCTCGACGTCGAGATCCATGCGCCGGAGTGTAGCAATCCGGTGAACCCCGACGAAAGCCCGGAGCAGGGACGATTCGGTCGGGGGTTCGTTGTAATGGGGCCGGGGGGCGGGTAGTCTCCCGCCCCGTGCCCCCCGCAACGCCGACCGACGAAGGAACCCCTGTTCGAAGTCGCCCCCAGGAACCGGGAACCTCCGCATCCGTAGCGCCGAATGGCGATGGTTCCATTGGCCGGCCTCAGTCCCGGCCGTGGCTTCGATGGGTCGTGTGGGCCCTGGGCGTCGCCGGTGTGCTGGCAGTGGGCGCGGCGCTGTACGTCGTGCTCACGTCCGCCGGTGATGGCCCCGACACCGGCGCGGCCGGGCCTCCGCGGAATACGGGGTTCGTATTCGAGGCGCCTCGAGTGGACGTGACTGCGCTGGCCGGCCGGCCGTCGGCGGCGTCGTTCGAGGACGACGTGGAACGGATCCGCGCGATGCTCAGCCAGTTCTACGACCTCGCGTTCCTGGATCCCGACAGCTGGCCGGAGGGTCCGCCGGCGGACGTGTGGGACGCGTTCACGCCGGAGGCCGCTCGGCGAGCCAAGGCCGACCCGCTCGCGCTGACGCTGGGGCCCCAGCCTCGCCTGGAGTCGCTCAAGAGCGACGACGCGGCCCTGTCGCTCGACATCCTGTTCGATACGAGGAAGCGACCGTACGCCGTGATCGCCGGCGTGACGTTCGACGCGGCCGGGTTCCTCGGAGACGGCTCGCCGGTGACGGTGAGGAGCGAAGCCGAGTTCCTGCTGCGTCTGGTCGACGGGCGATGGCTGGTGGCAGGCTTTCCGTCCGCCAAGGTGAAGGTGGACTCCGAACCACCCCCCAGCCCCGAGCCGAGCGCCACC
>JBHELE010000036.1:0-3507 GCA_046263235.1 Actinomycetota bacterium | reverse complement strand
GGATGGTGGTCTCACCGGGCTTGATCGTCGAAGCGTCGGGGCCGCCGGCCTTTGCTCCACACATGTCTTTTCCTTAGGGGTCGGGAGGGTCGGGGCGGGTTACTTGTTGGCGCCGAGCTCGATCGGCACGCCGACCAGCGACCCGTACTCCGTCCACGAACCGTCGTAGTTCTTCACGTCCTCGTAGCCGAGCAGCTCGTGCAGCGCGAACCACGTGTGCGAGGAACGCTCACCGATCCGGCAGTACGCGATGACCTCCCGGTCGCCGGTGATCCCTTCAGCCTCGTACAGCGCCTTGAGCTCGCCGGCCGACTTGAAGGTGCCGTCGTCGTTCGCCGCCTTCGCCCACGGGATGTTGGCGGCGCCCGGGATATGCCCGGGGACCTGGGCCTGTTCCTGCGGCAGGTGGTCCGGCGCCAGCTTCTCGCCCCGGAACTCCTCGGGCGAGCGGACGTCGACCAGCGCCGACTGGCGGGACCTCACCTTGTCCAGGACCTCGTCGCGGAGGGCCCGGAAGTCCCCGACGATGGGGTCGTCGATCCTGATGTCGGTCGCCTCGTAGCTGGGGACCTCGGAGGTCTGCTCGCGCGACTCGAGCTCCCACTTCTTTCGTCCGCCGTTGAGCAGCTTCACGTTGCCGAACCCGAGGTACCGCAGGATCCAGTACGCGTAGGCCGCGAACCAGTTGTTGTTGCCGCCGTACAGCACGACCGTGGTGTCGGGCCCCACCCCCGCCCTTGACAGGAGCTTCGCCAGTCCCTCCTGGTCGACGTAGTCGCGGCCGACCTCGGCGTGCAGGTCGGTGTTCCAGTTCCACCCGACCGCGCCCGGGATGTGCTCCTTCTCGTACGCGGAGGTGTCTTCGTCCACCTCGATCACCCGGATGTTCGGGTCGTTCAGGTTCTCCGCGAGCCAGTCTGTCTCGACCAGCGCGTCGGGCCTTGCGTACTCCGCCATTCGGTCCTCCTTTCGTCCTGTCGCCGATCCTCCTGATGCCGTGTCCCGGGGGCGCGTCACCTCCTCGTCGACTCGATCGTGCTCCGATTTCGGTCACTGTCGTCCGTCGCGGGCGTCCGAGGGATGCGGTCGAACCACGACAGCTGCTCGGCCAGCGCGACGACTTGACCAACGACCAGTGTGGCCGGAGGGCGGATCCGTTCCGCGGCGGCCCGTCCGGCCAGGTCGTCCAACCGGCCCGTCACGACCCGCTGGCGTTCACCGGTGGCCGATTCGACGACCGCGGCCGGCTCGTCGGGGTTCCGTCCTTCGGCGATGAGCCGCGCGCACACCTCGTCCAGGACCCCGGTCGCCATGAGGACGACCAGGGTGTCGACGCCACGAGCGACCCGTCCGAGGTCGGTGGCGCCGCCACCGCTCCCCCGCGCGGTGACCACCGCGAAGCTCGACGCCACCCCCCGATGGGTCACGGGGATCCCGGCGAAGGCCGGAGCCGCCACGGCGGAGGTGACGCCCGGGACGACCTCGAACGGAACGTCCGCCTCATGGCAGGCCAGCGCCTCCTCGCCGCCCCGGCCGAACACGAACGGGTCCCCGCCCTTCAACCGAACCACGGCCTTCCCGGTCCGGGCCTTCTCGACGAGGACGGCATTGATCGCCCTTTGATCGAGGGCCGCCTCGCCCGGAGCCTTCCCGGCGTAGATGAGCTCGGCCCACGGCAGAGCCAGGTCGAGGACCCTGCCCGAGACCAGGCGGTCGTACACGACCACGTCGGCTCGTTCCAGTAGCTCCGCTCCTCGACGCGTGAGCAGCCCCGGGTCGCCGGGCCCGGCGCCCACGAGGTAGACCGTTCCGGTCATGCCGCCCCCTCGTGGGATCGAAGGAGCCGGTCCCTGAGGAGGCGGTGCGCTTCCTCGGACCGGCCGGCCCTCACCAGGCGCGTCAGCCCCTCGGTGTCGAGCGCCCCCGCCCACCGCCTCGATCCCTCCGCGACATCGGGCCGGTCGGCCAGCGTTTCGCTCCGCCCCGAGGCGAGGAGCTCCAGAACCTCGCCCCATTCGGGCCCGAACTGCGACTCGAGCTGCTCCCGGAGGCGTCGTGCCAACGCGGGAGATCCGCCGCCGGTGGAGATGGCGATGGTGAGGTCTCCTCGTCGCACGACCGCGGGGGCGGCGAAGTCGCAGTGCGCGACGTCGTCCATGACGTTCACCAGCGCACCCACCCGGCGAGCGTCGCGGTAGATCCGTGAGCGAAGGTCGGGGTCGTCCGAGGACGCCACCACGAGAAACGCTCCGTCCACGTCTTCGGATCGATAGGCGCGGCGGGCGACCGCCACGTTCGCCGTCGACTCCAATCGGTCCAACACCGGCCCCGGCCGGGTCGCTACCACCCGCACCTGGGCACCTGCCGCGAGGAGCGCGTCGACCTTGCCGAGGGCGACCGCATCGGTGCCGATCACCACCGCCACCTTGTCGGTGACGTCGAGGCTGATGGGATAGCCGAACGCCATCGCTACTCACCCACGCCCGTGCTGCCGACGTTGATGCTGCGGAGCCGAACCCCATGGCGATCGACCGCCAGTCGCACCTCGTACTCGCCTGCGGCGATCGTGATGGCGAACGAACCAGGTCCGGTCGCGGCGACCCGGACGTCGCTCACCGCGAGGCCGCGAAGTGACGTCAGCGCCGTGTTCAGCTCGTCGAGTTCCCCCGCCACAGCGTTCCCCTGGGGGCTTCGCTTCCACAGCGCGGTCAGGACCCTCACGCCGGTTGGTCCATGAACGGCCCGGGCCCGGCCAGTCTCCAAAGACAGCGCCGCGACCTCGCCGGCCGTCGCGACCAGCTCCTCGTCGTCGATCGGGCCGCTCTCCACCGCCGCGGCCAAGCGCTCCAGCGCCGCGGCGCGGTCCCCGCCGACGACCTCGGACAGCGCCCTCGCCTCGGCGACCAAGACCGTGGTTTCGTCGTCTGCGATGTTCATCCGTCTCGCTCCGGGGCCTCTGTCGCCGTCACGTCGCCGTTCAGCACCTCGGCGTCGCCGTTCTTTCCGAGCAACGCGTGCAGCTCGTGTTCGAACCCGCCGGTGTAGATGGCGCAGTGGACCCCGCACTCCTTGGGGCCGTCGGTCTCCCACCACCACCGGCCCGCTCGATCGGCCTCGCCCGGGCGAATGGGCCGCGTGCAGGGGGCGCAGCCGATGGACGTGTAGCCCTGGTCGTACAGCTCGTGGACGGGGACGTCGTTCCGCCGGATGTAGTCCCAGACCTCGTCCTTGGTCCAATCGGCCAGCGGGTTCACCTTCACGATCCCGCCATGGTCGTGGTCGAGCTCGATCTTGCGAACGTTGGACCGCGTGGCCCACTGCTCCCGCCGGATGCCGGTGATCCATGCGTCCAGCCCGGTCAGGTACTTGTTGAGAGGGAGGACCTTCCGGACCTGGCAGCACAGCAGACGAAGGTCCACGCTTCGGTACATCAGGTTGGTCCCGTTCCGCTGGACCAGGCGCTCGGTGGTTTCCGAGTCCGGGAACTGGATCTCGACGGAGATCCCG
>JBHELE010000035.1:0-11721 GCA_046263235.1 Actinomycetota bacterium | reverse complement strand
GGACGGGGGGGGTCAGGACAACTGCTGGCAGGCCAATACCCGGAGCGCAAGCAATGACCCGGCCGTCACGGAGGGACCCATCCCGTTCCCGCCCTGCCAGCTCGTTCCCGGAGTCGTGGACGCTCCGCCTCCGGTGTGGATTCCGAACGTCCTCAACATCATGGCTCAGCTGGGCCTGGTCATCGTGGGCGATACGCCGACGTGTGCCTACAATCCCATCCCCGGACAGGAGTGCGCGTACGGTCCGGGACCCAAGCCCGAGAACGCCCGCAACACCAAGGAGGGCCAGCGGGTCGAATGGCCGCCACCTCCCACGTGCGGGCCCAGCACGTGCGACGAGGTGCTGGACCGGCGGTACGGCTAGCCGGGTCAGTTCTCCCGGACGTTCGTCGCCCGCATCCCGCGTTTCACCGCACGCTGGAGCGCGAAGCGATAGAACGGCGGAGCCAGCAGCCGAAAGACCTGCAAGGCCGCCACCATGCGAGGGACCGATACCTCGGGCGCCTTCCCCGACCGGACCACCTTCACGATGACGTCCGCCACCCGGTCCGGCTGCATCAAGAACCGGCTTCCCTTCTTCGCCATGTCCCGGTGGGGAAATCCTTCGGTCGCGACGGTGCCCGGGTTCACCGCGGTGACCAGAATGCCGAGAGGGGATAGCTCGAAGTGCAGCGCCTCGGAGAAAGCCACCACCGCGTGCTTGGTCGACGTGTACACCGCGGCGCCCGGGACGGCGAAGCGCCCTGCCAACGAGGAAACGTTCACGATGTGTCCGCGTCCGGCCTCGAGCATCATCGGGAGGAACGCCTTCGTCCCGTACAGCACGCCCAGGTAGTTCACCCGGACGACCCGCTCGACGTCCTCGATGGACAGGTCGGCGAAATGCCCTCCGCCGGGAATCCCGGCGTTGTTGATCAGCACGTCGCAGCGACCGAATTCGGAGCGCACATGCTTCGCCAATCTTTGCACGTGCGACCATTCCGATACGTCGCAGGCCATCGGCGTCGCCCGCCCGCCCTGCGCCTCGATGTCCACTGCGATGCTCTGCAACCGATCCTCGCGACGAGCGGCGAGGATGACCGCCGCGCCTTCGGCCGCGAACGCTTCGGCCGTCGACTTACCGATGCCCGACGAAGCGCCGGTCACCACCGCGACGGCTCCGCG
This sequence comes from Actinomycetota bacterium, assembly GCA_046263235.1. GTDB lineage: Bacteria > Actinomycetota > UBA4738 > UBA4738 > UBA4738 > JBHELE01. The sequence goes on along the minus strand of JBHELE010000035.1, from coordinate 10,557 downwards.
AAGCTCCATCACCACGAAAGCATCGACCTGGTGCTCTGGCCGCCGTCCACCACGAGCACGGCCCCGTTGACCCACGCCGCGGCGGGGGAGCACAGGAACACGGCCGGGCCGACCACGTCGTCCGCCTGTCCCCACCGCCCCATCGGGATCATCTTCAGGACCCCGTCGTAGTACTCTGGGATGGCCCGGGCCTGAACGTTCATCTCGGTCTCCAGCGACCCCGGGGCGAGGGCGTTGACCCGCACACCGGACGACCCCCATTCGGCGGCGGCCGTCCGGGTCAGATTGATCAGGGCCGCCTTCGACGTCGAGTAGTACGCCAACCCGGGCGTGGGGATCATGCCGGCCAGGGAGGCCACATTCAGGACGCATCCACGCTTCTTCTTCAGCAGGATCGGCGCGACCGCGCGCATGGCATGAAGCGCTCCCATGAAGTTGATGGCGAAGTATCGGTCGAATCGGCTCGCTCGCATCCGTTCGATGGTCCCGTAGAACGGCGCCACCCCGGCGTTGTTGACCAGGATGTCGACGGTCCCGAACGCGTCGACGGTCCGGTCGACGAGCTTGCGAATGGCCGGCGGGTCGGCCACGTCCGTGACGACCCCGATGGCCTTGCCGCCGAGGCCTTCGACGTCCTTCACCGCCTCGTTGAGGGTCTCCTCGGTCCGCGCAGCCAGGGCGACCGACGCTCCGGCCTCCACGAAGGCCCGGGCGATGGACAACCCGATTCCCTTGCTCCCGCCGGTGATGATGGCAACCTGGCCGTCCAGCGAGAAGTCGACCATTGGCTCTCCTTCCTGGGGATGCGTTGCGATGTCGGCGAGGCGTCCCATTGTGGTGGACGGGACCGAAGGAGACCACAGAAGGACGCTGCCCCGCTGGTAGCCTTCGGGGGCGCCATGAGCCCATCCCGCCCGGACCTCGGCGATCTGCTGGCGCTCGCCGTCGACGCGGCTCGCCGCGCCGCCCAGGTCCACCGAGCGGGATTGGAACGGGACCAGCACACGGACGTGAAGACGTCCACGTCCGATCCGGTGAGCGACGTCGACCGCGACGCGGAACGGGTGATCGTGGAGGCCATCCGCCGGGGCCGTCCGGACGACGCCCTCCTGGCGGAGGAATCGACGGACGAGCAGGGGTCGTCCGGGGTCCGCTGGGTCATCGATCCGCTCGACGGGACCGTGAACTACATCAGCCGGTACCCGCTGTTCGCTGTGTCGATCGGGATCGAGGTCGAAGGGGTACCGACGATCGGCGTGGTCCTCGATTCCGCCCGGGACCGGCTCTATGCCGCAGTGGCGGGGCGGGGCGCCACGCGCGACGGCGAGGCGATTCGGGTCCCGGAACCGTCGGACCTCGCCAGCGCCATCGTGGCCACGGGGTTCTCGTACCGTTCGTCCCGACGGGCCCAACAGGCCGAAGCGCTCCGAACGGTGTTGCCGCGGATCGGCAACATTCGCTGCGACGGTTCGGCGGCCCTCGATCTGTGTGCCGTCGCCACGGGTGAGGTCGACGCGTACTTCGAAAACCCCGTCGCCCCGTGGGACGTGGCGGCCGGACGGGTCATCGCGGAGGAGGCCGGGGCCACGGTGTCGGTACGGACGACGGGCACGAGCACGGACGTGCTGGCCGCCCCACCTCCGCTGTTCGACGCCCTGCAGGACCTCCTTCGCGAGGCCGGAGTCTGATCGGCATCCCCGTAGAATCGCTGGTCGAATGAGTAACGAAGCAGGGCTCAAGCACCTCGATACGTCGAACCGATGGCGGCGAGCTCCGTTTTCACGCGATGAGCTGGCGAACGCGCTGCTCCAGGGCAGGATCGCCGGGGAGATCACATCGCACGACCGGCACAACGTCCGCTGGAAGATCAAGCGGCTGGTGAGGGGCGATCCCGATCTGCTGTTCGGCCTCTCGGGGCTGAACGGGTACACCGCCGACCGGGTCCTCTCCTTGGTCGCGGACGCGGCCGGGTTCGATCCCGATCCGCTCCTTCGAGACGAGCCGGTCCCCATCGATCCCGGACTTGTCCTCGATTCGTTGGAGGGAGCCGGACGGAGGCTGGCGGTGGCCGGAGAGCGCGGAGAGCGAGTCGTCCTCGCCACAGGGCATCCGGCGGGGCTGTTGCTGTTGTACGTGGCCGTCGGTGAACTGCTGTCCGACGCCGGCGCGAAGCTCCTTCGGCCGGCCGACGGCCTGTCGTGGAGGGAGCTGGACGCGCATCGGGAGATTCGGTACTTCCGTGACGTCGCCACGTTGACCGACCGGGCCTCCGCGCTCCACACGCACCGTGCCGACGCCATGGCTCGAATGCTCGAGGACGCTCAGCCGGATCTCGTCTTCGCGGATCACGGGTTTGCCGGAGCCGCCATCGAGGCCGGGATCGATACCGTCGCCATCGCCGACATCAACGATCCCGCGCTGGTCCTGGCCAAGGCCCAGGGCCGCGCCGAGCACGTCATCGTGATGGACGACAACGTCCGGCCCGACGACTACTGGCCCTGCTTCCAGGCGATCGGGTCGCAGTTCCCGTAAGGGAGCCGCGTCCGACGGCGGCGTTCCGAGGGACGCCTTGGAAGGAGGGACGTGGAGGGCTTCGACGTCGTGATCGACCGACTGGTGTCGAGCGCGCGCGTCGTCGTGCTCGTGGGCGGCCTGGACACCGGGAAGAGCACGCTGGGGCGGGCGCTGGCCGCCGCCGCCGTCGAGGGGGGCCGCCGCGTGGCGTACCTCGATGCCGACGTGGGCCAGAAGATGGTGGGGCCGCCGTCGGCCATCGGCCTGCGCCTCCTCCGCGACCGGGCCGATCTTCGACGCGACGCCCTGGCCACGCCGGACGCCGTGTACTTCGTGGGGGCGACCTCACCACAGGGCCAGCTGCTGCCGCTCGTCGTCGGCGCCGGACGGCTCCTGGCGAGGGCCCGCGACGAGGGGGCGGAGCTGGTCGTGGTCGACACGAGCGGACTGGTGTCCGGGGTCTACGGCCAGCTGTTGAAATACCACAAGATCGAGGAGCTCCAGCCGGATGCGGTGGTCGGGCTGCAGCGCGGAGAGGAGCTCGCGCCGCTGCTGGGGATCATCGAGCGGTTCTTTCCGACCGAGGTGGTGCCCCTTCCGGTGCATCCGGATGTCCGGCCGACCTCGGTGGACGAACGGGCTCAGAACCGCGAGGCGGCCTTCCGCCGCTACTTCTCCGAGCCGCTGCAGCGGTGGCGCGTCAAGCCCACCGTGTTCATGCCGGCGCTCCCCGCCCTGTTCGATCCGCGAAAGCTACACAGGGTCCTGGTCGGGCTGTCGGACGGGACTGGTTCGTACAGCGGGATCGGGTTCCTCGAGTACACGGGAGAGGACGAGGTCCTGCGCCTGGTGTCACCCATTGCCGACGTCCCGAAGGCCCTCAAGCTCGGATCGATCCGGCTGGAGGAGGACTTTCGCGTTCGCCGGCTCGATCTGCGAAACCTGTTCGGAACCGACTAGACTCTCCGGGCTCGCCGTGATGGCGAGCTTTTCTGACGAACGCTGAAAGGACGCAGAGCTTGCCGTCGGTTGTCAAGAAACGCCGCAAGAAGATGCGGAAGAAGAAGCACCGCAAGCTTCTCAAGAAGACCCGCTGGCAGCGCCGGCAGCAAGGCAGGTAGCAGGCGGGGCGCCCCGTGGCCCGGCCGATCGTGTTCCTCTCCGATTACGGTCTCGACGACGAGTTCGTCGGGCTGTGCCATGCCGTGATGGCCACGATCTCGCCGGGGTCTCGGGTCATCGACCTCACCCATGCCGTTCCGCCCCAGGACATCCTGCGCGGCGCCCTCGTGCTGGCCCAATCGCTGCCGTACCTGCCGACGGACGCCGTCGTTATCGCGGTGGTCGATCCCGGCGTCGGAACGGAACGAAGATCGATCGCGGTGCAGGCCGTGGACGGCGACCGACTCCTCGTCGGTCCAGACAACGGCGTGCTCTCGATCTCGTGGGGCGAAGGAGGTCCGACGTCGGCCGTCGAGATCACCTCCCGTGAGGTCGTTCTTCAGCCGGTCTCGAGAACGTTTCACGGGCGCGACGTGTTCGCGCCGGTGGCGGCTCATCTCGCTGGAGGATGGCCACTCGAACGTCTGGGTCCCGGCGTCGACCCCACGACGCTGAGCCGTGTGGAAGTTCCGCAGCCTGAGATCGATGCGGACGGCCTCCACGCCGAGGTCCTGTCCGTCGACCGCTACGGAAACCTCCAGCTGTCGGCCCGCCCGGCCGATCTCGACTCGCTGCGGGAACCTCTGGAGGTGGTGAGCTCTGGCCGGGGCTATCCGGTGTCTCGTGCGGAGACGTTCGCCGACGTGGCCGAAGGACAGCTGGCGGTCGTCGTGGACTCTGCCGGATGGGTCGCCGTCGTGGTGAACCGGGGAAGCGCTGCCGAGTCGCTCGACGTGACGGAAGGGCAACCGATCACCCTTCGGGCCCGCACGGTACCCTAGGCCGATGGGCCAGCGCGTCATGATCACCGGGATCTCCCGGCACCTGGCGGGGAAGCTCGCTCAGCGGCTCGAGGCCGATCCCGAGGTCGAATACGTCGTCGGCGTGGACGTGGAGGAGCCGGAGGTCGACCTCGAACGGGCCGAATTCGTCCGAGCCGACATCCGCAACCCGCTGATCGCCAAGGTGATCCAGGCCGCCGAGGTCGACACGCTGGTGCACCTTTCGATCATCGCCACGCCGACCCGCGTCGGCGGCCGCAGCGCGATGAAGGACATCAACGTCATCGGGTCCCTGCAGCTGTTCGCGGCGTGCCAGAAAGCGCCCACGCTTCGAAAGCTCGTGATGAAGTCCAGCACGGCCGTGTACGGGGCGAGCCCCCGCGACCCGGCGTTGTTCACCGAGGACATGGGAGCGAAGGAGATGCCGCGGCATGGGTTCGCCAAGGACTCGGTGGAGGTCGAGCAGTACGCCCGTGACTTCGGCCGCCGCCGCCCCGACGTCGGCCTGACGATCCTTCGGTTCGCCAATTTCATGGGCTCGCAGATCGAAACGACACTGACGAGGTACTTCTCGCTGCCGGTGGTGCCGTCGCCGATCGGGTACGACCCGCGGCTGCAGTTCGTCCACGAGGACGACGCCGAAGAGGTCCTGTATCGGGCGACCCGGGAGGACCATCAGGGCATCTACAACGTGGCGGGTGACGGGGTTCTGCTGCTGTCCCAGGCGATCCGGATGTGCGGGACGGTCCCGTTGAAGATCCCCGTGCCGACGGCATCGATCGCGGCGAACGTGGTCCGCCGCCTCGGGCTGGTCGACTTCCCCAGCGACCAGGTGCAGTTCCTCGTGTACGGACGGGTGGCCGACAACGACCGGCTGAAGCGGGTCTTCGGCCATACGCCACGGTTCACCACGCGGGCGGCCCTCGAGGAGTTCGTCCGCGGCCATCGGTTCAGGCGCTTCGTCACGGCCGAGCGGGCGGCCGGATGGGAGCAGGACGTGTATGAGTTCCTTCGTCGGGCCCGGAGTCGCGAGACGACCGGAGCGAACCCATGAGTATGAAGGAGCCGCAGGCGGCGATGGCGGAGGTCATCCCATTCGCGCGAGCTCGGCGGGAGCCCGGGAAGTGCCGCGCCATCACCGCGGCGGGACGGCCGTGCCGGAACCCCGCCGGCGCGTCCGGCTTCTGTCGCGTCCACGAGCCGCCCGTGGCCGCGGAGAACATCGGACCGTTCGAGGCGCAACGGGTCCGTGACATCATCCGGTTCCTGTCCCGGCGGCTCACCGGCCAGTACGACGTCGACGTGTTCGGGTTCGACCCGGAGCTCACCGAGTCCGTGTTCCTCCCGATCATCCGGGCGGTCTACCGCTATTACTGGCGGGCGGATTGGAACGGGCTGGAGAACGTGCCGTCCGACGGGCCGGCGTTGCTGGTCGCGAACCATGCCGGAACCTTTCCGCTCGACGCCATGGTCATGAAGTTCGGGGTGCTGGGAGAGCATCCGGCTCGCCGCCACGTCCGACTGCTGGCAGCCGACCTGACCTTTCGGATGCCGATCGTGTCGCCGATGGCTCGAAAGATCGGGGCGACCCTGGCGTGCGAGGAGGACGCCAGGCGGTTGCTGCAGGCAGGAGAGCTGATCGGTGTCTTCCCGGAGGGGTTCAAGGGCGTGGGCAAGGGGTTTCGAAACCGGTACCGGCTGCAGCGCTTCGGCCGGGGCGGGTTCGTGGAGACGGCGCTCCGCGAGCAGGTCCCGATCGTCCCGGTCGCCATCGTCGGCTCCGAAGAGGCCATCCCGATGGTCGCCGACGTCAGGCCTCTGGCCCGCCTGTTCGGGCTGCCCTACTTCCCGATCACCCCGACGTTTCCGTGGCTGGGACCGCTCGGGCTGGTGCCGTTTCCGTCGAAGTGGACGATCGAGTTTGGCCCGCCAATCCTCACGGACGTCTATGGTCCGGACGCGTGGCACGACGCCATGCTGCTGTTCGAGCTGACCGACCGCATCCGCGACACCGTGCAGCAGATGCTGTATCAGAACCTCATGACGCGTCGCAGCGCCTTTCTCTAGAGGATCGAGTGGCGTCATGGTCGCGAAGGACTTGCTGTGTGGTTGAGATCGCCTCACAACCGTCACATCAGCACCGTTCTCGGCGTCATCGGTTTTATCGGCATGTACGTCGGGTCTCTCCTCCCCCCACCCCAGTCGAATGTCGGCATCGGCTTTCACGAGGGCTGGGGGACGGGCCTGGCTGGGCTGTTTCTTGTGGGCCTTCTCGGGAGCCCCTACCTGCTTTACATCGCATGGCTCCGTCGACCCGGTGTATCAGTCGGTACAGGCCTTGCGATGTTCATCGCCACTGCTGTGATCTTCAACAACGTGTGGAACGACGAGCACTCAACGGCTGCTCTTGGCCTCTACTGGTTCCCACTCGTTCTGTACCCGTTGGTCATTCTTGGTGCAGCGCTACAGAGACTCTTCCCGGTGCCGCCATCGGCGCCGCCCGAGCGACCACCGTTCTCTGGGCGCCCGCCGTGGTAGTCGAGTGCGCGACCGCTATGAGCCGGTCGGAGACGGAATCAGACTTGGATTGGGCGTGCCCGGAGCGCAGTTCTTCACCCCGGGCCCGCAGAACCGGCGCTCACCTTCCGCGGCCCGGAATTGGAACCATGCGGCGATCCCCAACCCGACGAACAGCACGACCAGCGTGATCAGCGTGAACCGGCGCATTCGTCGCGAGGCTATCAGTCGCCGGGAATAGGGAAGCGTTCCTTACAGATGTCGGGCGTCACGCCCGACGACGAGCGTTGGAGGCGTACCCATGAGCGATATCGCGCCGCAGGAAGTTGGCCACGTCGTGTTGAAGGTTCGCGATCTCGACCGGTCCGTTCGCTTCTACACGGACGTCCTCGGGTTCCGAAAGGTCAGCGAGATCGGCGGACGGATGGCGTTCTTCACCGCGACCGGCGCGAACCATCACGACCTGGCGGTGATGTCGGTGGGACCGAACGCGCCGGACCCCGGCCCGTACGCCGTGGGCCTGTACCACGTGGCGATCCGGCTCCCCAGCGAGGAGCACGTGCGAAAGGCGTACCGGGCTCTCGTCAACGCCGGCGCGGACATCGTCGGCTCGAGCGACCACGGCGTATCGAAGAGCCTGTACATCAAGGACCCGGACGGGATCGAGCTCGAGCTGTACGCCGACGTGCCCGGCTGGCAGGAGCAGGGCGAGGAGGTCGCGACGATCCGGCCGTGGGACCCGAGTTAGCCTTCCGCCAGGCCGCTTGACCGGCCTACGACTACTCGGACAGGTTCGACTTCACCCAGGCCGCGCTTCGCGCTCCGCGGATGACGACGACCCCCATCCCACCCCGGGAGATCGAGTGGATGAGAGCCACATCCACCGGACCCGAACGACCTGGACTGATCCCGCGAGGACTCGTCCTCACCGCGTTCGGGCGCGACCGCTGGGCGACCTCGCGGCCAGAAGCGAGGCTTCGCAGAAGTCGCGGTTTCGAACCAGGACCTCGTGCAGCGCCTCGTCGTCCTTCAGCCACGGACGGAGGTCGAGCTCGAGCGAGACCGTTCCGGCGAACGAGTCCTGGGCCAGGTCGTCGAGGAACTCGGCGAGCGGCAGGACGCCGTCCTGGTAGACCGGGAGGTGCGAGTCCCACCCGCGACCGGCGTTGTTCGACAGGTGCACGTGCTGGATCTTGTCCCTGAACCGTCCGTAGAACTCCCGGATGTCCAGCCCGGCCACCGCCGCATGGCTGGTGTCGAGGACCAGGTATGGGACGCGGTCGAGGTCCTCGACGTCCTGACCGGCGTGAAACGTCACTCCGCGCTCACCGGCGAAGCGAACCGGGAACATGTTCTCGACAGCGACCGTGACGCCCGTCCGCGCGGAGAACTCGGCGAGGCTGTGTTCGATCCACCGCCGATACCGAACCTGCCACCGATACGGCGGGTGGACGATGACGATCGTCGCCCCCACCTCCTCGGCCACCTGGACGGACCGGTAGATCTTGCCGGTCGGTTCGGAGCCCCACACGTTCCTGGTGATGAGCAGAAATGGCGCGTGGATCGCCTCGATCGTGAGGCCGAACTCGTCGGCCAGGGACGCCATGAGGTGAGGTTCCTGCGTGTGTGGATCCTGGGTCACCATCACCTCGACGGCCTCGAACCCGGCGTCGGCGATATGGCGAAACGCATCTCGAAGTGGCAGCCGGAACCACGGCGCGGTCGAGAACAGCAGCCGAGGGCGCGGCAGCAGATCGGGACTCGGTTTCACGGTCTGGCCATTCTACGGGCGGGTCCCCGGCGGACCGGGAGGAACCGCGGCGTCGGCATGAAGATCTGATGAACATGCGGTCAGATCACCCTCCGGTATCCTTCTCGCGCTGTGAGCGAGGGTGACAACGCGCCCGTCTGGACCGGCCGTCCAGGCATGTACGAGGTGTGGTTTCTGACCTGCTCCGACCCCGCAGCGGGTCGCGGCTATTGGATTCGTTCGACGCTGCACGCGTCCCGGGAGGGGCGCGCCCACGCCGCCGTCTGGTTCGCCCGGTTCGACCGGGGTGATCCGTCCCTGACGTTCGGGATCCATCGCCGGCACGAGATGGATGCCGTCACCATCGCCCCGGACGGGTTCGACGTCCGCATCGGCGAGACCAGGTTCGCGTCGGGACGATCGAGCGGCTCGCTGGAAGGTGCAGGACGGACCGCCCGATGGGACTTGGAATTCGCGACGGGCGACGATACCTACCGCCTCCTCCCCGACGTGTTGTATCGGGGCTCCCTGGCACCGACGAAGCCCCTCTCACCGAACGTGAGCACGGCCATCACCGGGATGGTGGAGGTCGACGGGGAGGTGGCCGAGCTGAACGCCGTTCCGGCCCAGCAGGGTCACCTGTACGGATCACGCCACGCGCAGCGGTGGGCCTGGGGCCATTGCTCGTCGTTCGACGACGAGGACGCGGTCGTCCAGGCGCTCACCGCACAGGGCCGGCGCGGCCCGATCACCACGCCGTTCGTCACGTCCGTGGGCATCCGTTGGGAGGGACGGTGGATCCGCCTGACCAAGGTGTCGCGGCGCCGCGACTTCGGCCTCGGGTCGTGGCGGATCGACGTCGGAAACCGGCGGTACCGGTTGAGCGGCCGCATCGAGGCGCCGGCACAGGCCTTGCTCCGAACGCGCTACGAGGATCCTGACGGGCGCCCCAGGTTCTGCCACAACTCGGAGGTGTCGTCGTCGCGGTTGGCGCTGTTCGAACGCAAGGCCGGAGGCTTCGAGGAGATCGCGCTCCTCGAATCCCGGGGGACCACGCACGCCGAGTGGGCCGGCCTGACGCCGGCGCACGACGTTCCCCACGACCACGTCGAGGTAGGGACGTGAACGTCGCGGACCTCGTGGCGGGGGCCGCCGAGGACTACCCGGCGAAGGACGCCCTGATCTTCCAGGGACGTTCGATCAGCTTCGCGGAGGTCGACGAGCTCGTCGGCCTGGCCGCCGCCGCCCTGGCCGATCTCGGGGTGGGGACAGGCGACCGGGTAGCCCTCCTGGCCGGCAACGTTCCGGAGTTCGTGTACGCCCTCTACGGCATCTTGCGGGCGGGCGGCGTGGCGTGTCCGCTCAACGTCATGCTGACGCCCGAGGAGATCAGCTACATCCTGGCCGACGCGGGAGCGAAGGTCGCCATCGTCGACCTGGCCTCCCTGCCCGGATTGCTCTCGATCCGCGACCGGTTGAACGATCTGCAAACGGTGGTGGTGATCGGCGGCCCCCCCGCTCCATCCCGGACGGTCTCGTTCGAGGAGATCCTGTCGACCGAGGCGGAGCTTCCCGGCGCGGACCTGCTCTCCGACGATCTCGCGGTGATCGCGTACACGGCCGGGACGACTGCTGCCCCGAAGGGCGTCGTCCTGACGCACGGAAACCTCGTGGCGAACCTCGATCAGATGATGTCCGTTCCCGCGCTGGCCGAGGCCGAGGAGGACGTGGCGCTGCTGGCGCTGCCGCTGTTCCACATCTACGCGATGAACGTGATCCTCGGCCTGGGGATCCGGACCGGAGCGGCGGCCGTGTTGGTCGAGCGCTTCGACC
>JBHELE010000034.1:0-3938 GCA_046263235.1 Actinomycetota bacterium | reverse complement strand
TCCTGACCACCTCGGCGTCGCCGTGGCCGATCCCGACCACGAGGGCCCCGCCCGCGGCGTCCAGATATCGCTTGCCGTCGGTATCCCAGATGACGGATCCCTCGGCCCGGGCCGCGCGGGGGAGCTCCATCCCGAACACGCGGGGGAACACGTCGCTCACGTCATCTCCTTCGGACCGCACTCCACGCTGCGCTAGCGTAGTCGGCCGTGCCGGAACCGCCCGACGAGCTACCGCTGCCGCCTCCGACGCCACCGGAGATCACGCCGCCGAGCCTCATCGCGCGGGCGGGCCGCCTCGTCATCGACCTGGGACCGCTGCGGGCATCCCGTCAGTTTCGGTTGCTGTGGAGCGGCGAGTTCTCCGCCAACATCGGCGCGCACATCACCGACGTCGCCGTGGCCTATCAGGTCTTCCAGATCACCCGATCGCCGCTGGCCGTGGGCCTGCTCGGGCTCTGTCAGCTCGTCCCCCTCCTGCTGCTGTCGGTGATCGGAGGGACGATCGCCGACCGGGTCGATCGGCGGGCGCTGCTGCGGGGGACGTTCGTGGCGCTGCCCTTCCTGTCGGCGGCTCTGGCCTTCAACGCCTCGCTCGAACGCCCCCACCTGTGGGTGCTGTATGCCTTCGCCACCCTCACCGCGACGGCGTATGCGCTCTATTCGCCGACCGCTCGGTCCACGCCTCCGTTGCTGTTTCCGAAGGAGGAGCTGCCGGCTGTGTTCGCCCTGTCGAGCATCAGCCACAGCTTCGGCGCATTGTTCGGCCCGGCGGTCGGCGGCGTGCTCATCGCGGCGATCGGCCTGACCGGCGCCTACTTGGTCGACGTCGGCACCGGCCTGGTCGCGCTGTGGATGCTCGCTCGCATGGATCCCATCCGGCGCGTCCGCGAGGAACATCCCGCCTTCCTCGAATCGCTCCGGGACGGGCTGCGGTTCCTCAAGGGGAAGCGGGTCCTGCAGTCGACGTTCACGTTCGATCTCAACGCCATGGTGTTCGGGTTTCCGACGGCGCTGTTCCCGGCGATGGCGGAACGAATCGGCGGTGGGGCGCAAACTGTGGGGTTGCTGTTCGCCGCGCCATACGCGGGTTCTGTAATCATCACGCTGCTGTCTGGCCGGGCCCGGCACGTTCGACGGCAGGGGCTCGCCGTCATGGTCTCCATCGTCGCGTGGGGGGCGTTCCTGATCGGGGTCGGGCTGTCCACAACGCTGTGGCTGTCGCTGCTGCTCCTGGCGGCGGCCGGGGCGGCGGACATGTGGAGCGGGATCTTCCGGACCACCATCGCCCAGACCATCGTCCCGGACGAGATGCGGGGACGGCTGTCTGGCATCGAGCTCGCGGTCGTCGCCTCCGGTCCGGCGCTGGGCGACCTGGAGGCCGGGGCCGTGGCGTCGATGGTCAGCGTGCCGTTCTCGGTGATCTCGGGTGGGGTTGCCTGCATTCTCGGCGTGGGGATCCTGGGGGCGCTGGTCCCCCAGTTCGCGCGGTACGACGCCCGACACCCAACGCCGTGACGCGCCCGCGGCCCGCCTCCCACCCGGCGGCGGACCGCCGACGTTGGGAGGATTGACCACACAGGGCGGCGAAAATCCTCCCAACTTCGGCCTGGTGGATACTTCCGGGCCATGACCCTCGGACAGGCGCTCGTCGCGGCCGCGGTGGTGGTCGCAGCGGTGGACTGGTACGCCGTGGCTCGGGGGAACCGAGGAGCCGAGTACGTGCTGAAGCCGCTCACGATGGCCGTTCTCATGGCAGCGGCCGGCGTGCTCGCCCGGGACGATCCCGCCTATGTGACCGGATTCACCATCGCAGCGCTGGTCCTGTCGCTGGCCGGAGATGTGTTCCTCATGGTGCCGCGCGATCTGTTCGTCGCCGGGTTGGCGTCGTTCCTCCTCGCCCACGTCGCGTACATCGCGGCGTTCAACCCCACACCGCCGCCGCTCGTCCCGACGTTGGTTGGGACCGCAGTCGCGCTGGCCGTCGCGGTGCCGCTCTACCTTCGATTCGTCCGCGGCATGCGCGCGACGAATCGCATGGCGTTGGCCGGCCCCGTCGCGGTGTACGTCCTCGCCATCACGGCGATGGTCGTCTCGGCCGTGGCGACGACGGGGCGAAGCGACTGGTCGTCCGGCGAGAGCTCGCTCGCCATCGCGGGGGCCGTGCTCTTCTACGCGTCGGACGGAATGATCGGGTGGAGTCGTTTCGTCGGTGACTTCCCCGGCAGCCGCATCGCCATCATGGCCACGTACCACTTGGCTCAGGTCCTCCTGGTCCTGGCCCTCCTCGGGTGAGGCCCCCCTGGGCTACGATTCGACCGTGAACCAGCTGCTCGGCCCGCTGATGGTCCCCCCGAAGCTCATCCTGCGGGCGCTGGACGACCTCCACACCCTGGCCGAGTCGAGCACGAAGCTGGCCGGCGCGGTCTCGGAGCTGCCGAAGATCGAACGCCGGGTTCGGGACCGCCTCGACACGCTGGAGAGATCCTTGGGGTCGATGAGCCAGCTCGGCGAAGACATGCGCCGAACGGTCGAGCAGATGCGCGCGCTGCAGGAGGCGGTGCTGTCGCTCATTCGATCGACCGACGCTCTCTCGCTGGCCATCCAGCCGCTGGAGGCGTTCGGACGCCGAATGGGACGCTTCGCCGACCGGTTCCCTCGCCGCGCAGAGGCCTCGCCGTCCCCCCGGCCCCGGCCGCCGACCGCGTAAACTCGCCGCAACCAGGGAACCTACCGCGCGGTAACATGTGCGCCGACGCGAGGACCGCCGGCCTCCGAGCGGCCGGCCCGGATCGCAAGGAGAGCATTCGCCTATGAACGTGGTTGCGCTGGTCAAGTACATCCCGAACCCGACGGGGGTCCCGGAGATGGGAGAGGACTTCCGTCTGAAACGAGAGGGCGTCGAGGGCGCGCTCGATCCGGGCGACGAGCACGGCATCGAGGCTGCGCTCCAGCTCGGGGAGGGCGGCGAGGTCACGTACGTCAGCATGGGGCCGGAGCCCGCCATGGCCGCCATTCGCAAGGCCCTGTCGATGGGCGGCGACCGGGGCATCCTGATCACCGACGACTCCCTGAAGGGTGCCGACGCCCTGGTCACGGCCAGGGCCCTGGCCGCCGCGATCAAGCGCAACCAGTACGACCTGGTCGTCGCCGGGGTGGAGTCGACCGACGGGTACACGGGGACCATGCCGCAGGCGCTGGCCGAGTTCCTGGGGATCCCCAGCGTGACGTTCGCCCGGAAGCTCGAGGTCTCCGATGGGACGCTTCGCGTCGAGCGGCAGACCGAAACCGGGTACCACGTCGTGGAGACGCCGCTGCCGGCACTGGTCACGGTGACGGCCGGCGTGAACGACCCTCGCTATCCCACGCTGAAGGGCATCATGCAGTCGAAGCAGAAGCCGGTCGAGCAGCTCTCGGTCTCGGACCTCGGCCTGTCCGGGGAGGAGGCCCGCGCCACCCAGGAGGTGGTCGGCATGGAGCCGGTCCCCGAACGGGAGGCCGGCGAGGTGGTGGAAGACGCCGGCGAGGCGCCGGCCAAGGTCGTGGACTTCCTGAAGAAAGCGAAGGTGATCTGACGATGCCGGGGGTCTTGGTCTACGCGGAGGTCTCGCCGGAGGGGAAGGTCGAAGCCACCGCGCTGGAGAACCTGACGAAGGCGCGGGATCTCGGATCGGACGTCTTCGCGGTCGCCCTCGGTCCGGGCGCAACGCAAGCGGCCGGCACCCTCGGCGAGTACGGCGCTCAGAAGGTTCACGCCAGCGACGATCCGGTGTTCGCGGACTTCGTGGCCTTGCCACACGTGCACGCGTTGCACCAACTGATCCAGGAGCACCAGCCCGAGCTGATCCTGTTCTCGCCGACGTACGACGCGCGTGACATCGCCGGACGGCTGCAGGCCCGGACGGGTTCGACGCTCATGTCGAACGTGACGGACCTCATCT
>JBHELE010000033.1:0-4945 GCA_046263235.1 Actinomycetota bacterium | reverse complement strand
GAGCCGAAGATCGCTCGCCAGGTGACGTCGTTGCTTCGAGGGGTCCTCGACTTCGGGACGGCGGCGGGCCAGGGGATCGGGCGCCCCGCCGCCGGCAAGACCGGGACGGGGCAGAACTATCAGGACGCGTGGTTCCTCGGCTATGTCCCCCAGGCAGTGACGGGGGTGTGGGTGGGCTATTCGAAGGAAGAGATCCCCATGCGGAACCTGCCGGTGCTGGGTGGAGGGAACGCCTACGGCGGGACCATCGCCGCGCCCATCTGGCATGCCGTGATGACGGAGGCGGTCAAGGGGTTGCCGGTCGAGGACTTCCCGGCCCCACCGCCGCCCAAGGCTGGACGCGTGCCGAACGTGGTCGGAATGACGCAGGAGAAGGCCGAAGCGGCGATCCTCAAGGCCGGCTTCACGCCGATCGCCCAACGGGTGAACTCGGACGTCGCGAGGGGCGTGGTGGCGTCCCAGGATCCGCGGGGCGGCTCCAGCGTGCCGCTCGGTTCCACCGTCACCATCTTCATCAGCACCGGGCACGCGGAACAGGTGACCGTACCGAACGTGATCGGCTTCAGGGAGGAGACCGCCACGAAGATCCTCCAGGACCGGGGGTTCGGCGTGTCGGTGCACTACCAGTTCGTCGAGGAGAGCGGCTACGAGGGCCGGGTGATCGCGCAGAACCCCGAGGCGGGGACGAAGGTCAAACGCGGCACGACGGTCACGATCGTCGTGGCCAAACAAGGTCCCAATTCCTCGCCGAATTAACCGCCCCCGGTGGCCTGTCGCGCCCGCCCTGGATCGATTCAGGCGTCCAGCCGCGCGCGAACGAGGGTCTGGACGGTCTTTCCGTCGACCCGCCCCTTGGCCCGAGCCATCACGTACCCCATCGCCTTCCCGAAGTCACCGGGGCCGGATGCGCCGGTCTCGGCGATGGCTTCCTCGATCAGCGCGGTGACCTCATCGTCGGATAGTCCCTCCGGAACGTAGGCGCTCAACACGTCCGCTTCCTCGCGTTCCTGCGCGGCGCGATCGGGCCGCCGGACCTGCTCGTACGATTCGATGGCCTCACGGCGCCGCTTGACCTCACGTACGGCCACCTCCACGAACTCCTCGTCCGATAGCGGATGTCGGAGCTCGACCTCACGGTTCTTCACCGCGGCCGACAGCAACCGAAGCGCGCTCAGGCGAACCCGCTCACGCGCTTTCATGGCGTCGCGCATCTCCGCGGCGAGGCGCGCCTTCAGGCTGCCGGCTTCCGGGGTGGACTCGGGCGGTGCCACTACAATCGCCCTCCCATGCCGGGAATCATGGCAAATCTCGGGCGGACGTTGGCGTGGTCGGGGCTCGCCGTGGGTGGCGTCGGCTCCCTGTGTGTCCTCTACGGCACCGCCATCGAACGTCGCTGGTACCGGAGCCGACGCTACCGGCTCGACTCGTTGCCCCGGGGTTCGAGCGCCTTGACGATCCTGCATCTCTCGGACCTTCACTTCGTCCGGGGCGACGCACGGAAGGCCCGGTTCCTGTCCTCCCTTCCGCGGCCGGATCTGACCGTGCTCACCGGCGACGTGCTGGGGGAACCTCGGGCCGTCGAGGACGCCGTGGCGGCCCTAAGCCCGGTCCGGGGACGGTTCGGCTCGTACGTGGTCCTGGGGTCGAACGACTACTTCGCTCCTCGCCCCTTGAACTACGCCAACTACTTCCGGAAACGACGACGTCGACGGGCCGGCATCAGAGGTCGGAGCGCCGACCTCGTCCGTTTGCTGGAAGCGGATGGGTGGACCTACCTCCGAAACGGCAGGGAGGTCGTGAACGCCGGCGGCACTCGGGTCGAGGTTCTCGGGCTCGACGACCCGCACATCGAACGGCACGACCTGCGCGTCGCTCCGCGCACCGAGCCGGACGCTTTCGGCCTGGCGGTCGTGCACTCGCCCGACCCCGCGCCCGAGCTGGCAGCCCTGGGCTACGACCTGGTGCTGTCGGGCCATACCCACGGCGGGCAGGTCAGGCTCCCCGGGGTGGGGGCCCTGGTGACGAACAGCGACATCCCGACCAGGCTCGCCATGGGGCTGTCCAGGCTGGGACCCACCCTCCTTCACGTCTCCCCGGGCCTGGGTACCAGCAAGTTCGCGCCGTTTCGGTTCCTGTGCCGCCCGGAGGCGACCCTGATGGAGCTCGCGCCTCAGACGGGCCCCGACCAGCCCGCCGCCGGAGACTCGGCCGTCGCCCGCTCGAATGCACGCTCGTAGCCGTCGACCATCGCTTCCTTGCTGAACCGTTCCTGGACCCAGGCCCGGCACGCCGATGGGTCGATGTCGTCCAGGCGATCGAGCGCTTCGATGGCTCGCGTCGGGTAGTCGTCCACGGGAACGACGAACCCCGTACGCCCGGGCGCCACGACCTCCGGCACGGAGCCGCATGGCGTCGCGATCACCGGTGTGCCGCACGCCATCGCTTCGGTCATCACCAGGCCGAAGGGTTCGTCCCAGTCGATGGGGAACAGAAGGGCCCGGGCGCCGGCGAGGAGGTCGACCTTTTGCTCGAACGAGATCTCGCCGAGAACGACGGCGTCATCCGCCAATACCGGCAGGACATCCCGCGACCAGTGCTCCTCCTCTTCGGCGTTCGCCACCTTCACGGCGAGGACCAGCTTCCGGCCGGCCGCCCTCGCCGCCAGCACGGCCCGCAGAACGCCCTTCTCGGGCGAGGCCCGTCCCAGGAACATCAGGTACTCGTCCTTGCGCTCCCGGAACGGATATCGCGCGACGTCGACGCCGTTGTACACCACGCCCGCGTACGGGAGCTCCGGCATGTGCTGGCGCTGCCCCTCGCTGATCGCCACGAACCACACGTGGGGGGCCAGGAGGCGGTACAGCGCCTTCGTTTCCTCCGAGAGCAGGCCGTGCACCGTGTGCACCACCGGACGTCCGCACCGGGCCGCCGCGACGAGCGGGGACGAGGCGGGGTGCACATGCACCAGGTCGAAGCGGTCGATCTCGCGCATGGCGAACGCCGCGTGCACCATGTCGTGCCACGGCGATGCGATGAACGCCGATCCTGGGGCGGTGTCGAAGATGAACTCGAGCGTGGCCGCGGTCTTCGAGTCGCCCGTCGCGAACAGGGTCACGTCGTGCCCACGATCGACCAGACCATCCGAGAGGAGCGACACGACCCATTCGATCCCGCCATAGCCAAACGGGGGAACGGGCAGCCAGGGCGGGGCGATCTCGGCAATCCTCACCGGAGACGGATGGGTCGCGGCCTCCTCAGGCGCTCTCGGCGGACGCCGGAGGCTGCTCGTCTTCCCGGATCGTCACGACACGCTCGACCGGAGCGGACGGATCGTCGGGATCGGGGAGATCGAGGTTGTCGTCCGGGTACGGCATGAAACAAACCTGGCACATCCCGTGCGCGATCGAGCCGGCGCTTCCGCACCACGTGCAGTCGGTCACCTCACCCACGAGCCCTCCCACCGATGGCGACGCCGCGTCGAACGGACGAGCGATGTGCTCGACCGGACCAGCCAGGCGCATGGTACACCGGGGTTGCTACCCTTGGTCGGGCCGACGCGCGCACAAAGGCTACCGTCGGCCGCTCGGATCGGGACGTGGCGCAGTTTGGTAGCGCGCAGCGTTCGGGACGCTGAGGTCGCGGGTTCAAATCCCGCCGTCCCGACCATCGAGCCTCCCGCGTGGCGTGTGCCACGCGGACGGCCGCATGGAATAATCGGTGGGTTCGACGCCCCGGCGGGCCGTGGCACGGCCGCCACCCATCTCCTTCCGGTTGACACCGATGGGAGCAGGGCGTCGGGGCGAACCCGCGACAGCGAAGAGGAAGCATGCAGAAGCTCGGACCGAAACACAGGATCTGCCGGCGTGTCGGGAGCCCCGTCTGCGGGCGTCCGAACTGCCCCACGGGGAAGCGTCCCTATCCTCCCGGCCAGCATGGCCGAGCCCGGCGCCGCCTCACCGAATACCACTTGCGGTTGCTCGAGAAGCAGAAGCTGCGCGCCATGTACAACGTGGGAGAGCGCCAGTTTCGCCGCTACTTCGCCGAGGCGACCAGGAAGAAGGGCGTCACGGGCGAGGAGCTCCTTCGCCTGTTGGAGACGCGGGCCGACTCGCTGGTCCTCCGCCTCGGCTTCGCCCAGACCATCCATCAGGCCCGCCAGCTGGTGAGCCACGGGCACATCATGGTCGGAGGGCGGCGGATCGACATTCCCAGCGTCGCCGTCCGCCCGGGACAGACGATCGAAGCGACCCCCGCCGCCAAGCGCTTCCTCCCGATCGCCGAGGCGCTGGAAGTGACGCCGGACCCGCCGCCGTACCTCGAGCGGGATAAGGGCAACGTCACCGGAACGCTCGTCCGGTGGCCGGAGCGTGACGAGATCCCGCTCCCGGTCGAGGTCGACGAGCGCCTGATCGTGGAGCTGATGTCCTAGCGAGACCGGCCGACCTGACCATCCCTACCGCCAGCACCATCACTCCAACCAGCGGCCCGAGCAGGATCGGCCAGATGGCTCGGGCACGGAGCGCATCCCGTCTGAGGCCGGCGTGGCGAAGGTTGCTCGCCACCGTCGCCGGCGTGTCCTCGAGCTCGGTGGTGGCGACGGTCAGTCGCCGCTTCCCGGCCCGGTTGGCCAGCCACTGATCGGCGATCTGGGATCCCTTCACGATCACCCCACTGGCTGGCTCGACCCACAGATCGGTCTCGGACCGGTACCACCAATCGAGCGCGATCGGCCGCGATCCAGATTCGTCCACGGCTGACGCGGGCACCGCCACGCGATCGATTCGCACGGAGGGAACCGATACGCGGAACCGATAGACCGTCACGCCTCGAAGGACCTCGGTCCGTAGGAAGCGGGCTACAAAGGCTCGCCGGGCATTCGCGTCCCACCATGGATACGGCCTTCGCCCGGTTCCGACCGGGAAGGCCTGGGTGAGCGCGCCGTGCC
>JBHELE010000032.1:0-3942 GCA_046263235.1 Actinomycetota bacterium | reverse complement strand
GCCAGCGCCTCGCCCTCGGCGACCTGCTGGCGAAGCTGCGCGAACGGCTCGAGCTGCGAGATCTGCCGCTGCAGACCCTGGTTCGTACGCTGCTGGGTCTCCAGGGCCCGGGACGCCTGCGACAGCCGCACCAGCTGGAGGGCGAACACCCCGAGCATCAGCACGACCACCGCGCCCACCGCGCCGATCGCCAGCGCGGTGTACCGGCGAACGCGCTGACGCGTTCGAACCTCTGGGGGAAGGAGGTTTACCTGGCTCATTCCTCACCTCCGGGGATGGCGAGCCCGACGGCGACGGCCAGGAGGGGCTCGGCCTCCGTGATCACCTCGGGGGGAAGGTCCTCGGGCACCGATACGCGGTTGAACGGATGGCCCGAGCCAACGTCGGCCACCAGGCGCTCCTTCACCACGTCGGCCAGCCCGGCGAGCTTCGACCCGCCGCCGGTCAGAAGGACGTGGCCGATCCGGCCGGCCGGGTTCTGCGACCGGTAGAAGTCCAGGGATGACCGGAGGTCATCGGCGAACGCCGAGACGACCTGCCGGGCGATGTGCTCGGCCTGCTGAATCGTGTCCTCGTCGACGTCGTCGGCCAGACCCCGCTTCATCCGCTCGGCCTCCGGCTCGGTGACGCCGAGCGACCTGGCGATGGCGCTGGTCACGTTGCGGCCTCCCCACGCCACCATCCGGACGAACCGGGGATGCCCGTGGGAGTGCACGCAGATGCTGCTGACCTCGGCGCCGATGTCCACGACGGCCTCATCCGACGGATCCTCGTCGGCACCGAGCGCCCGGTCGCCGTTGGAGCCGGCCGATCGGACGATGGCGAACGGCACGAGGTCGACGCTCAGCGCCTGGAGCTTGGCCGATTCGACGGCCTCGACCATTCGCCCGACCATCCCCTTCTGGGCCGCGGCGAGCATCAGACGAACCATGTGGCGGCCGTCCTGCTCGAATTCCTCCACGACCTGGTAGTCGAGGATTGCGTCCTCGATCGGGATGGGAACGAATTCCCGAACCTGGAACGGCAAGGACTCCCGCAGCTCCTTCTCCTCGAGCCACGGAAGGACCACCTCGCGAACCACCACGCGCTGGTTGCCCACGCCAAGCACGACTTGACGTCCCTGGAACTTGCCGAGGTGCCACAGCTCGCGGATGGCCTCGGCGACCTGTCGCGGTTCGCGGATCTCGCCGCCCGCGACGGCTCCCGCCGGCAACGGCTGCTGGGCGATGCGCAGGAGGGTGGGCCTGCCTCCCCCGTTTCCGAGCTCGACGGCGCGCACCCCAGTCGAACCGATGTCGAGCCCGATCGCTGTCCGGGCCATGCCCGCGCCCCTTTCCTTGTGTCTTGCGATCCGGGAGCGTCGATTGCTCCCGGGCCAGACCGCGGCGGCGGGCTCGCGCGGTGGCAACTCCTCTTTGTTTTCGACTCGTTCGGGCACGACTTGAGCCGTGGCTCCGGACCCCCGAGGAGAATTCGGCGACTAGGCCAAACGGCCGCCGTACCAGGCGGCGATCGGCCCCGCCAGCAGCGCCGACACCATCGCGCCGGCGGCGAGATATGGCCCGAACGGGATGGTGTCCTTTCGGCTTCGGCCCAGCAGCAGCGCCACGACACCGCCCACGCCGCCCAGGAGCGCTGCCCCCACGGCCGCCACGGCCACGTACTTCCACCCCACGGCGCCCAGGACGAGGCCGATGAGCCCGGCGAGCTTCACGTCGCCCATGCCCATGCCGGCCGGCGAGACCAAGGCGACCACGAGGAGCGCCCCGCCGAAGGCCAGGAGCCCCAACAATCCCCGCAGCGGATCGAGCTTGCTCCCGACGGCCCACGCGACGGCGATCCCCACCGCGAACAGGGCCACCGACGGTACGACCAGACGGTTCGGGATGATCCGATGCCGAAGGTCGATCAGCGCGGCAGCCAGCATCACCCCGAGGAACGGGGCGACCACCGCGGCCACGTCATCGGTGAACCGGAAGGCAGCGAGGCCGAAGAGCGCGGCGGTGGCGATCTCCACGACCGCATACTCCGGCGAGATGGGCTTCCGGCAGACCCGGCACCGCCCGCCCAGGATCGCGTAGGACAGGAACGGGATGTTGTCGAGCGGCCGGATGGGTGCCCCGCAGTGCGGACACGCGGACGGCGGCGAGACCACGGAGCGCTTCCTGGGAAGCCGGTAGATCACCACATTCAGAAACGAACCGAAGATCAGCCCGAACAGCGCGAAGATGGCGATGGCCATGTTCGACGGATTGTGGCAGCCCGGTCAGGGCGGTGGCGTGAGCCGTGGCCGCCGTTGCTTCACGCCGCGTTCTCGATCTCGCGCAGGTAGGCGATCTCCACGCCGTACCCCACCACGATGTCCGGAACGAGCACCGGCCGGTAGTTGAAGATCAGCTGGTTGGTGATGTTGACCTGCCTGCCGATGAGCTGGCCGGCGGACCCGCTGGCGTTGTTGTTGCCGTAGTTCAACGTGCACGGCGAGTAGGCGAACAGGCTCAGGCTGTTGATGGCGGTCTGGTTGGAGAAATTCAGGTCGTGGGCGGGCCTGCCGCTCACCGGATCGATGGTCGAGCAGTTCAGGCCGTCTCGCCACGGGCTGATCACATAGAGCTTGTACGGCGACGTCCCCTGGAACGTGACCCTGTTCTGGGTGAGGAACCCGCCGTCGGTGAGGATGGCGAGGTTCCCCCGGACGGTCACGGCGTCGTCGTTGCCGAACGTCAGGGTGCAGGTCGAGGTGATGTGGAACAGCAGGCTCTGTCCCGCCGATCCCCCGGCCATGATGGCCGACTTCGCGGCATTGCAGTCGGTGTAGTCGGGTCGGATCGTGTAGCCCGCGTTCTGCCACGCCGTGGGGTTGTACGGAACCTGGGGGAATGGGATCTGGGGAGGCGGGCCGAGATTGGCATGCTCGATCTTCACCCCGTCGACCTCAGACGAGCCATCCACGGAGACGACCCCTCCCGCCTTCGCGTCGCGATAGACGTGGCTGTTGTTCTGCAGGGTGACGTTGCCGGTCGACGACGTCAGGCTCCCGAACACGGTCACGCTGCGGATCGTGTTGCTACCCCCCGACCAGATGTCGCCCTTGACCACACCGTTGGTCACGGAGGACGTCCCCTGGGCGAACACGCTCCCCCCGATCACCGTGTTGTTCGCCATGGTGAAGTTCCCGTTCGTGTAGGCGTTGGCGTCGTTCCCCACGTTGCCGTTCATGGTCAGCTTGTTCTGGAAGTTCAGGCCCTGGTCGGAGAACACGCCGAAGGCCGTCTGTGGGTACAGGGCGCTCAGTCGCACCTCGGTCTGCATGGTCCGCGAGACCGCGACGGTCGATCCCGGACTGACCGCCGTGCCCACGGAGGTGATCTTCGCCGCGGCCGGCGGCGGGTTCTCCGGCGGGGGGCACGCCAGGGGCGCGCCGGACGGCGGCCACGTGGCGAACAGCTCGACCGTGACGTGATAGTGAGCACCCGGCGTCAGCGGAAGGTCCGCGTCCGTGGGCGAGCACAACGCCGAACCCGTCTGATCGCGCATGGCGGAGAACTTCGCGTTGATGCCCGCCTCGGCGGCGTCGATGGCCTGGATGCGCTTGCGGTCGAACGCGCTGGTCCCGGCGTTGTGAGCGGAGAGCTGGACCACGACGATGCCCAGAGAGGCCACGACGATGCTCACCAGCAGGGCGGTCACCATGGCCACGCCGCGTTCGTCCGAGAGTCGACGCATGTGTACCTGCCTCCTCATACCGGTGGGACGTCGTCGCACACGCTCACGGGGTAGCCGTACTGCGTGTTGCGCCCGGTGAGCGTGGCTTCGACGCGCACGTTCTGGCCGGCCCTGGCGTTCTGGTTGACCACCAGGGTCACCACCACAGCGCGACCGGCGTAGCGGCGGTTCGCGACGTTCGAATCGGAGCAGTTCGCCACGCACGTGTACCCCTTG
>JBHELE010000031.1:0-11939 GCA_046263235.1 Actinomycetota bacterium | reverse complement strand
CTGCAGTGATAGGCGTACACGCCGGCCACGAAGAACTGCCTCGTTCGCTGGACCCCGTTGCCGAACGTTCCGGTGTCCCAGAAGTTCAGCGGGGCGTCACCGGTGGCGCTGTGCGGCAACGTGGTGTTGTTGGTCCACCGGGCCGTGTCGCCGTGCTTGAGGTTGGCCGTGGACGGGCTGAACACGCCCGGGCTCGGCGATGGGTTGATGCTGATGTCTACCGTCGCGGCGTACGCCGTGCCTTGGGCGAACAGTGCCATCAGCAAACCGAGGAACAGGGCATTGCGAAACTGACGAGCCACCGGGGCGCTCCTTTCACGCGTGAGTTAGAGGGCATTACGTACCATCGGCCGGCTCGGATTCCAAGTGAAGGCTCGGATACGCTCTGCGCGTGGGCCACGAGATCACCCTCATTCCGGGGGACGGCATCGGCCCCGAGGTGTCCGACGCCGCCCGGCGGGTCGTGGAGGCGACCGGGGTCGGCATCGACTGGGACGTCCAGGACGCCGGGGTCGACGTCATGGACCGCGAGGGTACGCCGCTTCCGGCGAGGGTCCTCGACTCGATCCGGCGAACCCGGACGGCGATCAAGGGTCCCATCACGACCCCGGTCGGGACCGGATTTCGAAGCGTCAATGTCGCGCTTCGGCAGGAGCTGGACCTGTTTGCGGCGGTCCGGCCGGCTCTCAGCCTCCCCGGAGTGACGTCGGTGTATCAGGACGTCGACGTGGTGGTCATCCGGGAGAACACGGAGGACCTGTACGCCGGCATCGAGTTCGAGCGCGACAGCGCTGCTCTGGACACGCTGAGAGGCGCGCTCGGGGCGCTCGCGGGGTTCGACATCCGCCGGGACGCCGGCGTCACCGTGAAACCGATCAGCGTCAGCGGGACGCGGCGGATCGTTCGGTTCGCCTTCGACTTCGCCCGCCGCAACCGGCGCCGCCTGGTCACGGTGGGGCACAAGGCGAACATCATGAAGTTCTCCGACGGCGTGTTCCTGTTCACGGCGGCCGTCGAGGCGTACGGGTACCCGGATGTCTCCTTCGAGGAGGTCCAGGTCGACGAGCTGGCCATGCGCCTGGCCCTGGATCCGCAGGACCAGGACGTGCTGCTGTTGCCCAACCTCTACGGCGACATCCTGAGCGACCTCTGTGCTGGGCTGGTCGGCGGGCTGGGCCTGGTGCCGGGGGCGAATCTCGGATGGGAGTACGCACTGTTCGAGCCCGTCCACGGCAGCGCACCCGACATCGCCGGCAAGGGCCTGGCGAACCCCATCGCGATCATCCTCTCGGCGGCGATGATGCTGGCCCACCTGGGCGAGCGTCGCGCGGCCGAAGCCGTTCGAACGGCCGTGCGGGACGTGCTGGCCGCCGGCGAGGTCCGAACCCGCGACCTCGGTGGAACGTCCGGGACGGAGGAGATGGCGTCGGCGATCGCCTCGGCGACGCGTGCCGCCGTGGCGGCCTGACCCTACCGCGGATCCAGACGGATTTTCTCGTCCAGAGTTCCCGAGGTCGGTCCCCTCGACGAACCACCGCATGGCGATGTACAACAGGTCTTCGATCTCCCCCGCCTCGTAGATCGGCACGATGTTCGGGTGGTCCAGCGAGGCGGCCAGCTCCGATTCCCTGATGAACCGGTCCCGGAATCGTTCGTCCTCGGCGAGCTCCGCGGCGAGCACCTTGAGGGCGACCCGGCGCTTCAGGCGGCGGTCGGTGGCGAGGTAGACGACGCTCATCCCGCCCCTGCCGAGCGACGACTCGATGTGGTAGCCGCCGAGGTCCGCCCCGGGACGAACGTCGATCCTGATGCGTGGGCTCTAGCGGTCAACCGGCCGCGCCGGACCGCAGCGCGGCGGCGAATGCGGCGAGCTCTGGCTTGAACTGGCGATGGACGTTGAGGCGCTGTTCGTTCCCGTCCGAACGCCGGAGTCGAACGACGCTCCAGATGGCCCTCGGCTTGTGGTCCACGAGCGCGATGTCCGATCTCGGCTGGCTGTCGACGACGTCCTTCGGCCGGCCGGAGAGCTTGGACGCTTTCACGAACAACAGCCGACGATCCGTCAGCGCGACGAAATAGGGATGCACGGCGAGCGTGCCACCCAGCGCGCCGAGCACGGTGTACACGAGCAGCGGGCTCGGTCCCCCCACCGCAAAGAGCACGACGTCGAGGCTCTCACCAGGCTCGAGCGCCTCTCGAACCCTCGCCTCGCCCTGCTGCCTGATGGCGGCCTTTCGAACGGCCATGCGCCTTCGCTTCTTTCAGCGCTCCCGACCGGGAGCGTCCGGGGCGGCTCGTCAACAGCCGGGTTGACCGTAGTTGCCGCAACAGGTCCCGTGACGGAGCCTTCCCAGGGTGAGGTTTCGCGCGGCCAGACCGACCTTCCTCGCGAGGCTCCCCTCGTAACTTCGCCAGTTCGCCAGGTATTCCTCGGCGCTTCCCCACCGGCTGCCGCCGTGCCTGTGTTCGCGATGCTCGTGCTCGTGATGGTCGTGCCGTCCGGGGTCGTCCCCCGGTGAACCCGGTGTCATCTGCAGCCCTCCTTCCAGCACGCCACCGACGCCGGCGCCGGCCGGGTCCAGTCGCCGCAGCTCGGGCGGAAGGACGTCGTCGCGACGCCACGGGGCGCTCGCTTGGGCATAGTAGTCGCCGGCCACACGTGGTTCAGCACCCGGGCGGCAAGTCCTCTTGCTCGGTCGAACCTCCCCGGCGCGTGGTGCGGTGATCTCCTTTCTGCCGCACGGCCCGCTACGACATCGCAGGAACGAGTGCCGGGCGGACCCCTTGATGTGCCGAACGTCACATCGAAGAGGTGCCGGCATTCACGTCATGGCGGGCTCCACCCGGCCTACCGTGCGTCCAGATATCCCGACCCGAGTGGTCACGGACCGAGGAGGAGAGATGAGCGTCACGGCGGGATCGATCCCCATCACCACCCCCCGGATTTCGCTTCGCGTGCGGCGGTACGGAGCGATCTTCGCGGTCGTGGCTGCCGCCGCGACGAGCGGCGCCGTCCTGGGGCGCACCACGGTTTCCGGCACAATCGCCCCGGCCATCACACGGCCGGTCGAATCCGCGACCATCCCGAGCACGAGGCCCCTGTCGGACGCTAGCTTCGGGGGCCCGACGGTGCCGGAGGCGCCCCGGACACGGATGCCGGCCGAGCTGCACGCGAGGCAGCTCGCTCGTTGAGCGACAGCTCCCGAGCCCCTACCTCGAGTAGCCGAAAGGGCCGGCGGGGACGAGCCGCCGGCCCTTTCGCTCGCGCGTTTCCTTTCCGCCGGTCAGAGGTTCGCCAGGTCCGCGCACTTCTCGCGGATACCTTCGGCCGCGGCCCGTAGCTGGGTCAGCTCGTCGTCGTTGAGCTCGAGCTCGACGATCTCCTCGACACCGCCCCGGCCGAGGCGCACCGGCACGCCACAGTACACGTCGGAGATCCCGTAGTGCCCGGTGCACCACGCGCACACCGGCACGATCTCCTTCGTGTCGCCGGCGATGGCGTTCACCATCTGGGCGATCGCTGCCGACGGGGCGTAGTACGCGCTCCCCTTCTTGAGCAGGGCGACGATCTCGGCACCGCCGTCCCGGGTCCGCTGGAAGAGGTTCTCCAGCGTCTGCGCATCGACCAGCTCGGGCAGGGGGCGGCCGTCCACGGTGGCGTGCCGCGGCAGCGCCACCATCGACTCGCCGTGCGACCCGAGGGTCAAAGCCTCGATCTTCGTCGGCGAAACGCCCGTCGCCTCGGCGATGAA
Organism: Actinomycetota bacterium; assembly: GCA_046263235.1. Classification (GTDB taxonomy): domain Bacteria; phylum Actinomycetota; class UBA4738; order UBA4738; family UBA4738; genus JBHELE01. The sequence goes on along the minus strand of JBHELE010000031.1, from coordinate 8,187 downwards.
GTACCGAAGGCGTGCCGAGTCCAGGGCGCCGGCCATGCCCATCACGCGTTCCCGAGGGAACCCGGACACCTCGGCGGCGAGGAACGTCATCTCGTCGAGCGGGTTGGTGACCACGATGAGGATCGCCCCGGGTGAGTGCTTCACGATCTGTTGCACCACGTCCCGGATGATCCCGGCGTTCTTGTCGAGCAGGTCCATCCGGCTCATGCCGGGCTGACGGGGAAGCCCCGCCGTGATGACAACCAGGTCCGAGTCCGCCGTGTCGGCGTAGTCGTTCGTGCCACGGACGCCGGGCTCGAAGCGCACGATCGGAGCGGATTCGCGGATGTCGAGCGAGAGCCCCTGCGGGAGACCCTCCACGATGTCGATCAGGACGACCTCGTCGGCCAGACCCCGCTCGACCACGCGCATGGCGGTCGTCGCGCCAACGAACCCACTCCCCACGATGGTGACCCGCATGTCGAAACCTCCCGGGTTGGCGTACGGGCGCCATCGTATAGGCGGGCGTCGCGGCCGGAGCAGGCGTTGGGAGAGGACTGGCCGCGCGGAGCGAACCGCCGGCTTCCCGGTAGCTATGCGGGGATGAGGGAGGCTTCGACCAGGCCGGCCTGCTGCAGCATGAGCTCGAAGTCGTGGGCCTTGGTGGCCGCGGTCTTCGCATCCTCGATCGTGACCACGCCGTCCCGAACCAACCGAAGGAGCGCCTGATCGAACGTCTGCATCCCGTAGGAGGCGCCCTGCTGGATGATGTCGTGGATCTCGGCGGTGACGTTCGGATCGACGATCCGATCCATGATGCGGCCGTTCGTGACCATGACCTCGACGGCCGGAACCATGCCGCCGGCCACGCGAGCGACGAGCCGCTGGCAGAGCAGGCCCTTCAACACACTGGCCAACGACACGCGCACCTGGTGCTGATGCGACCGGGGGAAGAAGTCGATGACCCGGTTGACCGTCTCCACTGCATCGGTCGTATGGAGCGTCGACAGGACGAGGTGCCCGGTCTCCGCGGCCGCCAGGGCGGCCCCCACGGTCTCGGTGTCCCGCATCTCCCCGATCAGGATCACGTCGGGGTCCTCCCGCATGGCCGCGCGCATCGCGTCGATGTAGCTCTCGGTGTCGACGCCGAGCTCCCGCTGGTTCACCGTGGCCACGCGATCGGGATGGAGCACCTCGATGGGGTCCTCGATGGTCAGGATGTGACAGGGCCTGGTGGAGTTGATGTGGTCGACCATCGCCGCCAGCGTCGTGGTCTTGCCCGACCCGGTGGGGCCCGTCACCAGGACGAGTCCCCGCGGCACGTCGGACAGCTCGCGGGTGGCCGGGGGAAGCCCCAGCTGCTCGAACGACTCACCCCCACCCGCACCCGGCGGAGGGCGAAGCTGATCGAGCCGCGCTGGTAGAACGCGTTCACGCGGAACCGGCCGAGCCCGGGCACCGAGATGGCGAAGTCGCAGTCACCCTTGACGCGGAGGCGGTCCTTCCGATCGGGGGGGACGATTCGCTCGGCCAGCGCCGTGAGCTGCTGCGGGGTGAGCGGCTTCGCCTTCGTGCGATGCAAGATCGTATCGACCCGGATGATCGGCGGGACCCCGGCCTTCAAGTGAAGGTCGGACCCGTTCTCCTTCGCCAGCGATTTCAGCAGCGCGTCCAGATCCAGCACAGGCCACCTCGACGGGTCGGTTGACGTCCGTTGCCCAAGGGCATCGGCCGGTTGGGGGGTGGCCTTGACCCCGTTCGGCAACGACGCCGTCGATCGCCACGGCCACGGGGCGCTGAGGGTCAGGCGCCGAGCTTCTCGATGACGCCGTCCGCTACCTGGCTGGTCCCCACCGCCGAGGGGTCGTCGCGGGTGGGCTTCATGTCGTAGGTCACCGAGCGCCCCTCCTCGATGACCGCGGCGAGCGCGGCCTCGAGGCGCCCGGCCGCGTCGTCCTCGCCCAGGTGCCGAAGCATGAGCATGCCGGAGAACATCATGGCCATGGGGTTGACCTTGTTCATCCCGCGGTACTTCGGGGCGCTGCCGTGGGTGGCCTCGAACACGGCCACGTCGTCGCCGATGTTCGCGCCCGGCGCGACCCCCAGGCCGCCGATCAGCCCGGCGCAGAGGTCGCTGATGATGTCGCCGTACAGGTTGGGAAGCACCAGCACGTCGTACTCCTCCGGCCGGTTGACCAGCTGCATGGACAGGTTGTCGACGATGCGATCCTCGAACTCGATGTCGGAGTACTCCTCCGCCACCTCACGCGCCGCTCGCAGGAACAGGCCGTCCGAGAACTTCATGATGTTCGCCTTGTGCACCGCGGTGACCTTCTTGCGGCCGTACTTGCGCGCGTACTCGAAGGCGAACGAGACGATCCGTTTCGTACCGGCGACCGAGATCGGCTTGATCGAGATCCCGGAATCCTGGCGGATCCTGCGCCCCGACAGCTCCTCGAGGACCTCGATCAGGCGATGCGTCTCGGGCTTCCCCTCCTCGAACTCGATGCCGGCGTACAGGTCCTCGTGGTTCTCCCGGCAGATCACGATGTCGACGTTGTCGTAGCGCGACCGCACGCCCTTGTACCACTTGCAGGGCCGGAGGCAGCAGAACAGGTCGAGCTCCTTGCGCAGCGCGACGTTCACGCTTCGAAATCCCGTCCCGACAGGCGTCGTGATGGGCCCCTTGATCGCGACCTTGTTCGCGCGGATCGATTCCAGGACGTGCTCGGGGAGCGGCGTGCCGTACTTGTCCATGACGTCGGCGCCCGCCTCCTGTTCGTCCCAGTCGAACTTGACGCCGGTGGCCTCCAGGACCCGCCGCGTCGCTTCGGACAGCTCGGGTCCCACGCCGTCGCCGGGGATGAACGTCACGCGATATGCCATGTGGGCAGCCTCCTGTCGGTGGGTGGATCGCCGTCCGCACCGTCGGCGGCCATCCTAGTGGACCGGCGCCCGGGGTAAACTCGCGTACCCGCGCACCGACGGAGGGAACACGTTGACGGAGAAGGGACTGGCCGACGTCGTCGCCGCCCAGAGCGCCATCTCCGACATCGACGGCAAGCTGGGCAAGCTCTGGTACGCGGGGTACTCCATCGACGAGCTGGCCGATGCATCCTCGTTCGAGGAGGTGCTGTTCCTCCTGCACCACACCCGGTTGCCGTCCCAACCCGAGCTCGAGGAGCTCATCGAGCAGATGGTCGAATACCGGGAGGCGGCCGACTTCGTCGCGCAGCTGATGCCGACGCTGGCCCAGCAGAGCTCGCCGATGTCCATGCTTCGAACGGCCATCTCCGCCGCCTCCGCCTACGACCCGGACGGCTGGGACCAGTCTCCGCAGGGTGTCTATCGCAAGGCCATCCGGATCACATCGCTCATGCCCACCCTCATCGCGTACTACGACCGGCACCGCCAGGGTCGTGAGGTGATCGAACCGAACCCGAAGCTCCCCCACGCGGCGAACTTCCTTTTCATGCTCTCGGGGGAGGAACCGACCCAGGAGGCCGCGAGGGCGTTCGACGTCCAGTTCATCCTGTACGCCGACCACACGATGAACGCGTCGACGTTCACGGCGCGGGTCGTGGCTTCGACGCTGTCGGACATCCATTCGGCGGTGGTGGCGGCGATCGCGGCGCTGAAGGGCCCACTGCACGGCGGCGCCAACGAGCTGGCCATGCGGATGATCGAGGAGATCGGGTCTGTCGACCGGGCCGAGGAGTACGTGAAGGACCTGTTCGAGCGGGGCGAGAAGATCATGGGGTTCGGCCACCGCGTCTACCGGACCGTCGATGATCCCCGGGCCACCATCCTCCGCGAGCTCTCGAAACAGATGGGCGAGCAGGTCGGAGACCCCGGTCCGTTCGAGATCTCGCGAGCCGTCGAGGACGTGGTCCTTCGCGAGAAGGGTCTCCGCCCCAACGTGGACTTTTATGCCGGCAGCCTGCTGCACTACCTGGGCCTGTCGACCGATCTGTTCACTCCGATGTTCGCGGCGGCCCGGGCGGCCGGGTGGACCGCCCACATCCGCGAGCAGTACGCCGACAACCGGATCATCCGTCCGGACTCCGAGTACATCGGCCCCCGCGATCAGACGTACGTCCCGATCGAAGACCGAATCCCCAAGGAGGCCGCCTCGTGAGGGTGTCGGAGATCATGACCGGCGCGGCCGTGCTCGATTCGTCTGACGACACGCTCGCCGAAGCGGCCCGCAAGATGTGGAAGCAGCAAACGGGGTCGCTGCTGGTCGTCGACGGCGACGACCTCGTCGGGATCATCACCGAGCGGGACGTCCTGAAGGCCGTGGCCACGGGCGTCTCGGTGGGCGAGACGAGGATCTCCGAGGTCATGAGCAAGGACGTCATCACGGTCGCTCCGGGGGCGTCCCTCCGGGAGGCCGCGAAGATCATGGCGGACAAGTGGATCCGCCACCTGCCGGTTGTCGACAACGGCAAGCTCGTCGGGGTGCTGTCGCAACGCGACCTCGCCGGCGTGCTCGCGGGGGCCCTGAATGAGCCGGACGCCCTGGCCCAGCTGGTGGAAGCGTCCGAGCTCGTTCGGGAGCGTCGCCTTCGGCGTATCGATCACGGCGCCTGGGACTGAGGTCCACCGGCCTCTCGACCGGCGTCACGCCCTGTCGCATCATGAACGCCGTGCCGCATGATCTTCCGTCCGGAACCGTCACCTTCCTGTTCACCGACATCGAGGGTTCCACCCGGCTGCTGCACGAGCTGGGACCCGAGGCCTACGCCGAGGCCCTGGCGGAGCATCGACGCGCTCTGAGGGAGGCATTCGCCCGGCACCACGGCCTCGAGATGGGGACGGAGGGAGACGCCTTTTTCGTCGTGTTCGCCGCCGCGGACGACGCCGTCCAGGCCGCGGCGGAAGGGACCGACTCGCTTCGGACCGGGGGGATCCGCGTCCGCATGCGGCTGCACACGGGAACGCCGCTCGTCACGGAGGAGGGCTACGTCGGAGCCGCCGTGCACCTGGCCGCGCGCGTCGCCGCTGCAGGCCACGGAGGCCAGATCCTGCTGTCGAAGGATACGCGGGACCTGATCCAGGCCGACGTGACCGACCTGGGTGAACATCGGCTGAAGGACTTCGCGGAGCCGGTCCCGATCTTCCAGCTCGGGGGCGGTCGCTTCCCCCCGCTCAAGACCATCTCGAACACGAACCTCCCCCGCCCCGCAAGCTCGTTCGTGGGACGGGAGAAGGAGGTCCACGACGTCACGACCCTCCTCCGGGACGGCACCCGATTCGTGACCTTGACCGGCCCCGGCGGGTCGGGCAAGACGCGCCTCGCCATCGAGGCTGCCGCGGAAGTGGTGCCGGAGTTCGTCGCCGGCGTGTTCTGGGTGGAGCTGGCGCCGCTCCGCGACGCCGCCCTCGTCGTGGACTCGATCTCGGGGACGCTCGGCGCGAAGGACGCCCTGGCCGATCACATCGGGGATCGGCACATCCTGCTCGTGCTGGACAACCTGGAGCAGGTCATCGACATCGCGCCGGAGCTCGCCTCCCTTGTCGAGTCCTGCCCGAACCTCGCGCTCCTTCTGACGAGCCGGGAGACGCTTCGCGTCCGGGCTGAGGTCGAATACCCGGTCCCGCCGCTGGCCGAGCCGGACGCGGTGGAGCTGTTCTGCGCTCGGTCCCGCCTGGAACCGGACGAGACGATCGCCGAGCTGTGCCGGCGTCTCGACAACCTCCCGCTGGCGGTGGAACTGGCAGCGGCCAGGACCACTGTCCTGCCGCCGGCCCAGATCTTGGACCGGTTGGCCGGGCGCCTGGACCTGTTGAAGGGCGGACGGGACGCCGAGGCTCGCCAGCAGACCCTCCGCTTGACGATCGAGTGGTCGTACGACCTGTTGACCGATGCGGAGAAGCGCTTGTTCGCTCGGCTGGCCGTGTTCGCGGGCGGGTGCACGTTGGACGCCGCCGAAGCGGTGGCGGACGCCGCCCTCGACCCGCTGCAGTCGCTGGTGGACAAGAGCCTCGTGCGTCATACCGACGACCGCTTCTGGATGCTCGAGACGATCCGCGCCTACGCCATCGAGCGCCTGGACGGCTCCGGTGAGGCCGAGGACCTCCACCGCCGGCACGCCGGATACTTCCGGGCCCTCGCGGATGAAGCGGAGCCCCATGTGCTGGCCACGTCGAAGGAGTGCCTGGACCGGTTGGAACGCGAGCACGACAACCTCCGCGCTGCCCTGGACTCGCTGGAAGCGTCCGGCGACACCCAATCGGTCCTTCGCATGTCCGCCGCCCTGTCCGAGTTCTGGGACGAACGGGGCCACCAGATGGAAGGTCGCCGCCGCCTGGAGCGGGCCCTCCGCATGGATGAGCGACCCACCGAGGCTCGGGCCGATGCTTTGACGGGCGCTGCGGCCGTCGCGCTCAGCGGCGGGGACGCCGCGTCTGCCAGGCTCTGGGCAGAAGAGGCGCTGGAACTGCACCGCGCCATCGGGGATGCGCACGGCATGGCGCGGGCTGAATTGCAATTGGGCGCGGCCGCCGGCAACGAGGGCGATTTCGACACGGCGCGGGACCTCCTGGGTGAGAGCGTGGAGCTGTTCCGGCGCGGCGGCGACGAGCATTTGATGCTGGTGGCGAAGCGCTACCTGGCGTGGGCCTATCGCGGCCTCGGCGACGCCGACCGAGAGCGATCGTTGCTCGAGGAGGTGCTCCTGGCCGCGCGCCGCCTGGGCGACGACCGAATGGAGGCCTCGGCCGTGGGGGCGCTGGCCATGATCGCCGCCGACGACGGCCGCGTGGACGACGCCCTTTCGATGCTGGAGCGCTCCCATCGCCTCCATGTCGCTCATGGCGATCTCGTGCAGGTCGGACTGAACCTTTGCCGGTTCGCCAGCGTCCTCGCGGGTGCCGGCCGGGCGCGGATCGCCGCGATGATCCTTGGGCTCTCCCAAGGAATGCGGGAGGAGATCGGCGCTCATGTGCCGTGGGTCGAGAGCATGAACGACGAGACGATGGCCAGTATCCGCTCCGACCTGGACCAGGCCGCGTTCGAGGCGGCGTGGAACGAAGGCCAGGGGCTCGCGCTCGATGACGCAATAGCGTCGGCTATGGAGTCACGGATCTGAGGAGGTCGGTAGAGATGCGACCCGAGCTGCCCACCGGAGCGGTCACGTTCCTGTTCACCGACATCGAGGGCTCCACCAAGCTCCTCCAGGAGCTGGCGGACGGCTACGGCCTCGTGCAGGAAGACCACATGCGCCTCATGCGCGAGGCCATCGCCTCGGGAGGGGGCCGAGAGATCCGGACGGAGGGCGATTCGTTCTTCGCCGTGTTCCCCACCCCAATGGGAGCGATGCAGGCTGCCGTGGGAGCGCAACGAGCGTTCTTCTCCCACCCGTGGCCGCACGGCCGGCCCCTTCGCGTCCGGATGGGGATGCATACCGGGGAGGGCCGCCTGGGTGGGGACGACTACCTGGGGATTGACGTCAATCGAGCCGCCCGCATTGCCGCCGCCGGTCATGGTGGCCAGGTGCTGATCTCGGAGGCCACCAGGGCGGTCGTGGAGGATGCGGTTCCGGAAGGGGTGTCCCTGCGGGACCTGGGCGGGCACCGCCTCAAGGACCTGGCCCACCCCGAGCACGTCTGGGACGTGGTGATCGCGGGTTTGCCGTCGGAGTTCCCGCCTCTCAAGACCCTGGATGCGCCCGTGTACCTTCCGGCCCCGGTGACCTCCTTCATCGGACGGCAAGGCTTCCTGGCCGACCTGACCGGGCTCCTCGACGGCACCCGGCTGGTCACGCTGACCGGGCCGGGGGGGACCGGCAAGACCCGTCTGGCCGTGGAAGGGGCCCTGAGGCTGGCGGGAAATTTCCCCGACGGCACCTACTTCGTGGATCTGTCGGCGATCCGCGATCCGCGCCTTGTGCCGGACACCATCGCTTCGGCGCTCCGGCTGCGTCCGGAGGGCGGCCCGGTGCTGGAGGTGGTCACCGATCACCTTCGCGACCGAACCGTCCTGTTGGTCCTGGACAACTTCGAGCAGGTGGTGGAGGGCGCGGACGCCGTGGCGACCATCCTCCGCGCAGCCCCACGGGTGCGCGCCCTCGCGACCAGCCGAGCGCCGTTGGGGATTTCCGGAGAGCGGGAGGTTCCGGTCCCGCCGCTCGAGACGCCCGATCCGGAGGGGGATCCGGAAACGCTGCGGCGAAGCGAGGCCGTGACGCTGTTCGCGGAGCGGGC